>JAYVBU010000340.1:0-22239 GCA_043750335.1 Betaproteobacteria bacterium
CAATTTCAGGGTATTGCGCCGTTAGTTCTTGGAGAAAAGCCGCTACGCTTTCACTGGGCTCGATAAAAGCAGTTAATTTTTCGGCTTCACAAAGCGCCACATAACGCATCGTCGCCTCGTTATCGGAGTGCGGTTTAGCCGTATAAAAAACGCCGAGATCAAAGCTCATGTTTATATGCCTGGCAGGGACGTTCCCGTTGACACCACCGGCGCTATTAAACGTGCAGAATGGGTATCGGGTTTATCAGCCAGCTTGCTGGGTTTTCTGATCCGCAATGACCCCGTTTCACTGATTTGAACCTGAATAATTTCTCCCCGAATCGTTTCCACGGAAGCGGGCATGTCAATGATTGGCGGGATTGGGGGCGATTGCCTAGCGCGTGAATCGCCCTTTTCTTGGTCTTTGTTCGCGACGACTGGTGAGCTAAACGCGCGGCCTGATACCCTGGCAAGCGGAGTGCTTACCAGGGAAGGGCGGGTACGATGAATGCAAAGATTGTTTCTAGCGACGCGCATGATAAGCCTCCGGTAGCTTTACAGATTTGTTATCCTTTGCCCGGTAAAAGGCATGCTTCAAGATGCTTGGAAAAATCAGGTATCCAAAGCAAAAACAATCTTGAAATAGAGGTAGGCGTTGTTCTAAGTTTTTTTAAAATTAACGAAAACGATTTTTTTTAGTAGTATTGCAGCGCCATACGAATACGTATGGTTTATTATATTTAACGCGAATATTTTGACAAAGTCAATGCGGTAGGGTATGGAAGAAAAAAACATGAAATTAGGCCAGGAAGATTGGCTGATCGCAGCCTTGGATGTGCTGAGTGCAGAGGGTATCGAGAAGGTAAAGGTGGAACCGCTCGCGGTATATTTGGGGGTGACCAAAGGGAGTTTCTATTGGCACTTCAAGAATCGCGAAGCGATGCTGACGCAGATGGTCGATTATTGGGCAAAAATTCAAAACGAAATTATCGACCGTTTAGGTGCGTCGGCAAACGAGCCCAAGCAGCGATTATGGAATTTATTACAATTTATAGGCAGTAAAGATTCGCGTCATGATGTGGCGATCCGCGCTTGGGCCCGTCACTACGCTTATGCGGCAGATGCGATTTCGCACATTGACGGGCGGCGTTTGGCATTTTGCGAAAATTTGTTTGAGCAAATCGGTTTCACTGGCGATGAAGCCAAAATGAGGGCGCGCTTAGTCTATTACTATCAAGTCGGCGAGTACACGGTGCTGAAACAGGACGCAACACTGCTGCGTTCCGCCATGAGTGAAATGCGCTACAAAATGTTGATTGCGTTGTAAGCGCGCTTGCGTAAATTAAGCAGTGGCGAGCAGTGCCGCAAACACTGAAGCAACTTCGGTGTGAAAACGTTCCGTGCTGTGCAATGCGAGTACGTGGGCTCGCAATGCGGCATAGCGGTCGGGTTCGAAGCACGCGCCTAAGCCCGCGATGCGCGCAGCCATGTCAAGCGGGTCGCGCGGATCAAACAGCCATGCTTTAGGTACGTCATACTCACTCAGCAATTCGAGATTAGACATGACGAAGGGTTTGTTTTGATACAAGGTCTCCAACAGAATGAGGGGCAAGCCTTCATATAGAGACGGGATTAAAACCAAGTCGATGTGCGCTGCGATGAATGGCACCAACTCGGGCTTTTGCATCCAGCCATGCAACACAAAGCGATCCGTCAACCCTGAAGCACCAATCATTTCTTGCAGGCGCGCACGGTCTGGGCCGTCGCCAATGATATGCAGGCGAAAATCCATTTTCTCTGATAGGGCGCGCGCCATGGCAATCAGCGCGTGTTGATTTTTTTGTTTGAAAACGATGCGGCCCACCACGGCAATTTCCACCTTGCCGCTGGGTGAGTAGCTAACACTCGTTTGCGGCGCGGCATAGTCGAAATCGGCTGGGTTGTTGATGACGTGGATCGCCTGTTTGGCGTTAGTGAATCGCTGCAACAACGACGCTTGATAGCGGCTGATGGTGAGGTAGCCGTCGGGCAGACGGTAAATCACCTTGCAAGCCAAGTCGCGTAAGGGCGCAAAACGATTATTCAGCTCGGCATTATTGTTGCCGAAAGGGATGTAGGAGTAGGTCTTAACCCCCGCGCGCCGTGCGGCCAACAGGCCGCGCACACCTGATTCCGCATAACCCTGCGACACCACGGCTAAATCCGGCGCAATCGAGTCAATCAACGCCTTGATGTAGGTCGTGTGCCGGGTGAGCGTGCCGCGCATAAAAAATGTGCGTGTTTTGGTGTGGAAAGGCAGAGTGTGCAGCTTGACAGATGGATCGATTTGACCGATAAAGCCGGGCGCGTGATGCAGGCAATGTAAGTTATATGCGCCGAGTTTGACCAAGCTATTGATAATGCGCACTGTCATGATTTCGTGCCCGCCGAACACCTCGGAATCGTTGTAAAAAAGAATCGTGTTGCTAGTCATTGTTGTTTTTGTCCCTTGGGATTCAAGCATGGCCGGGGCAAGCGCCCGCGAAAAACTATTGCACGAGTCGGCATGGTCGTTTTTTTTGCGCACCGGCGCAAGCGAGCAGGGCGTGTGCGAGCGCAGCTAGGGTTTTTTTGTTTCGTGCACACCGTCGAAAAAACAACAGGGATGATGGCGATCCGCCGAAATAGGCGCGCCGTAAAGGTGTAAGTTTGTTGATTTTAAAAGGATAAATAACGTTAGCATGTTATTTGCTTAAACGTTATAGCTAATGAGCAGGGCGATGTTTTGTCGAGCCCAGGACAAAAAATTTAATAAAAAGGAAAACCGTAATGAGCGCAAAGTGGATTCGTCTGTGTCAGTGCTGGTGTGTGTTTGTTCTATTGGCTTTTGCTGGCGCTGCTAGCGCGTCTCCCTTCGCGTATATCGCCAACCGCGATAGCGATACGGTTTCGGTGATTGATACTGCAAGCGATACGGTGGTTTCGACCATTGTGGTGGGCGATTATCCGCACGGTGTCGCGGTGACGCCGAGTGGCGACAAGGTGTTCGTGGCAAACCGGGCAGCCGGTACGGTGTCGGTCATCGACACCGTTAGCCGCTCGGTGATCGCGACCATTACAACGGGTTTGACCCCGATCAGCGTCGCCGTTGAGCCATCCGGTGCATTTGCCTACGCCGTTAATCGTGGAGAAGACAAAATTTCCGTCATCGACACGGCGACCCTAGCGGTGACTGGCACGATTTATGTGAGCGACGGCCCAAGCTTGGCGCTGATGCATCCCACTCAGCCCCGGCTCTATATCGCGCACAACGGCACTTTGAGCGGACTCACGCTGAGCGTGATTGATACGCAAACACGCACAGTGTTGAACACACTTTCCGTCGGCTCCGTCATCGTTGGCATGGCCTTGCACCCAGATGGCAAGACGCTGTATCTGGTGGATGAAGCGTCACGTAGCGTTTACAAAGTAGATTTATCGACGATGGCTATCGTCAGCACCGTCATTCTGGGCGGTGATCCTTATGGCGTGGCGGTCTCGCCCAGCGGCGGCACTTATTACGTGAGTGATCTGCAACGCAAGATCGTGTCCGAAATCGAAGTTGCGTCCAACGCAAAGAAAAATGAAATAAGCGTCGGTAGTTCACCCAAAGGTGTGCAGATTCACCCGGACGGTAAGCGGCTGTATGTCAGCAACCTTGATAGCGCGAGCGTCTCGATCATTGATATGGCAAGTGCAAAAGTGACGGCGACCGTGAGCGTGGGCCTGGGCCCAGTGGGCACGGGGCAGATTTTCTCGCCGTTGCCGCCTGCGCCGCCCAAACCGAATGTGATTGTGATTGTCACGGACGATATGCGTGAAGACGATATGGCCTATATGCCTAATCTCCAGGCTATGCTGGTGGGCAAGGGCATTAAATTCACCGAAGGCTACTCCGTGAGCGCGACTTGCTGTCCGGCCCGTGCTTCGATATTGCGCGGCCAATATCCGCAAAATAGCGGTGTGACCCGCGTCGGCGATGGTTTCCAACGCTTCCATTCGTCGGGCAAAGAGCTAGATACCCTGGCGACGCAAATGCGTGTCGGCGGCTACCGCACAGGGTTATACGGCAAATATTTTGTCGATTACCCGCAGCCAGACAGCCCAACCTATACCGCGCCAGGTTGGGAAGAATGGGTGGCTATGGGAGCAGTGAAAGGCTTTTTCGATTATGAAATGGTTGAGAATGGTGCCACGGTTTTGTATGGCAGCGCCCCGGAAGAGTACGCAACCGACGTCTTGTCAGCCAAGGTGCAGGCCTCAATTGCGCTCGTAAAAAGCGATAAGCGCCCCCTCTTTTTGTACGTCACACCTTTTGCGCCACATGAGCCGGCCACCCCGGCCCCGCGCCACGCTTCGCTGTTCTCGGATTTGAAAGCGCCGCGCCCGCCCAGCTTCGACGAAGTCAATGTGACAGACAAACCCACATGGATTCAGGCCTTATCGCGCATTGACGGTGCTGGAAAGGGCCAGATTGACGATTTATATCGCAACCGTTTGCGTAGCCTGCAAGCGGTGGACGAAATGTTGGGTGCCATGATCGCTGGGCTTGAAGCGGCGGGCGTGATGGACAATACCTACGTGTTGTTCTCGTCCGACCAGGGCTTTACCCTGGGCGAACATCGCATTCGTTACGGCAAGGGCAATGCGTACGAAGAAACCGTCAGCGTGCCATTCGTGTTGCGTGGTCCCGGCGTGGCAGCGGGCGTGACCAGTAGCAGCACGGTATTGCATACGGACATCATGCCCACCCTTCTGGATATCGCCTCTATCGCCATCCCCAGCTATGTCGATGGCCGATCCTTGAAGCCGCTTTTTGGCGGCGTCGAGCCCACGCCTTGGCGTACCCGGTTTTTGATTGACCATACGGATTTGCCTTTGATTGAAACATCCTATGCGCCGCCCTCGCATCGGGCCGTGCACACTGCGCGCTATACCTATGTGGACTATCCCGATACCAGCGAGCACGAGTTCTATGACCGGACGCTGGACCCATACCAGCTCACCAATACCTATGCCACCGCCAGCAGCACCACGTTGCAAGGTTTGGCGACGGATTTGGAAGTGCTAAAAAAATGCGCGGGCGTATCGTGCGTGGCGGCAGAAAATCTGGCCAATTATTCGCTGTCGGTCACGAAAACCGGCGGCGGGGTGGGCACGATCAGTACTGTGGATAACCTCATAAACTGCGGCACGGACTGCACCGAAGCCTATGCCTCCGGCACCTTGGTGACGCTCACCGCAACGGCAAACACGGGCTCCACCTTTACGGGCTGGAGTGCTGCCTGCAAGGGAACCACAAAAACCTGCACTCTCACGGTGGATGCGGCAAAAACAGCAACGGCAAATTTTGCGCTCATGACCTATAGCCTGACGGTAAGCAAGATAGGCACGGGCAGCGGCGCGGTTTCATCGGCCGATAACGGTATTAAGTGCGGGGCGGATTGCACAGAGAACTACAGCTATGGCGCGGTGGTTACCTTGACTGCCACGCCTGATGTCGGCTCGGTTTTTGGCAATTGGGGCATTACCGGTTGCCCCGGCACCGGAACCTGTAGCTTGACCATGAGTTTGGCCAGAACCATCAAACCCACGTTTGTACTGCAATAATCAATTGATTTAACAATCAATTGTTCTAATCTTGCTTTGGCTAGTGGTTTTTCGGGCCCGCGCGTGGCCCGAAAATAGCCAGCGCTATCACTCTCATGAATCGTGAATACGGGCCGATAGTATTTACCTTGGAATGCTTAGGCGAGGCTTAGATTTTTGCCTAGATTCTAAATTAAATATTTTGTGTAAGTATAGGTTTATGTTGTACTATTCTTTTGAAAAATGCCGTTAGTGTCTGCCTTAGTCACGCTGAAATTTTAATGACGAGGCATTTCTAGCCGCTGCCGTTGACCAAATTTGAAACAGTTTTGGGGGTTTATTATGTTGATTAATTCCAAGTCGCTTGCCGTGCGTGCGTTGGTTGTCGCGTGCTCTAGTTTGCTTTTGGCTTCAGCCGTACCTGCGGCCTCTAGCTCTGGTACTGCGGGAGGCTCGACGAGCCTGTCAGGAACGAGCTCAACTTCCAGCACCAGCAGTACGCCCACGACGACAGGAACCACAACCACCGGTACGACCAGCACCACCACGCCGAGCACTAGCACCAGTTCAACGACACCAACGACCAGCACTACGACAACGCCAACGACGACCACCCCGTCAACAAGCACATCGAGCACGTCATCGACGACGCCTGCCACGACATCTAGCAGCACCAGTTCGACCGTGAAAATCGCCAAAGCGGGCGATACGGTGTATCTCAAAATTACGCCGCCGGTCGTCACCACGACAACTACGGGCACGACGACAACATCCGCAATGAGCACGAGTACAGTGCCTTTGCCCACGACCAGAATTTTTACCCTGGACAAAACGGGGGTGTTAGAGCTGCCCTATCTGGGCCGTTTTTCGCTGGCTGGCTTGAGCGAGGAGGATGCGATATTGCGCCTCAAAGCTGAGCCGTTACTGGAAACCTACACGATTGAATTCAAAATTTTGCCCGTGGATAAAGCCGGGATAGAAGCGCTCAAGCCTTTTGGCTACAGCCTGTTCGATTCGCCGCCGACTACCTTTGCGCCAACACAGGATATTCCGGTTCCGTCTGATTATGTGATCGGCACTAATGACACGGTGATTATTCAGCTTTTCGGTGCGGTGAATGAGACCTATACCCTGGTCGTGACGCGAGAAGGCGTGATTGATATTCCCAAAGTCGGTCCGATTACGGTGGCAGGCCTCTCCTTTTCCGAGCTGAAAGAAAATATCGCTCAGCGTGCCGCCAAGCAGATGATCGGTGTTAGTGCGCACGTGACCTTGGGTCCGTTGCGCTCCATTCTGGTTTTTGTGCTGGGCGATGTCGTGCGTCCGGGCTCGTACACCGTCAGCTCGCTTTCTACATTGACCAACGCCTTGTTCACCAGTGGCGGTGTCACCACGGTGGGCTCATTGCGTGACATTCAGTTGAAGCGGCGCGGCAAAATCATATCGCGCCTGGATTTCTATGATCTGCTGCTGAAAGGCGATACGTCGCGCGATGTCCGTCTGCAAGGCGGTGATGTGTTGTTCGTGCCTTCCATCGGTCGTACGGTCAGCGTGTCGGGTGAAGTGCGCCGCCCCGCTATTTACGAAATCAGCAAAGAAAAGAACATTAAAGAGTTGCTGGCGCTGGCCGGTGGCTTAACGCCTTCTGCCTTCTCAAAAGGCGCGCAGTTGCTGCGGGTCAATGCAGCTCAGGATAGAGTGCAGGAAGATGTGGATTTAAGTGCAAATCGCGCCATGCAAACCGTATTAAATGATGGCGACGTGCTCGTAGTGCCTGCGCTGTTGGACAAAGTTGAAGACATCGTCAAACTCAGCGGCTATGTAAAGCGCCCCGGCTCCCGCGCTTGGTTCCAAGGCATGCGTTTGAGCAATTTGGTGCCGTCCATGCTCTCCATGCTGCCAAAGCCAGATTTGGATTACGCCGTTATCAAGCGCCATATTCCCGGCGAGCGCCAAGCGAAAGTGTTCTCGGTGCGCTTGGGGGATGCCCTGGCCGACCCCGGTTCTGCGGCTAACATTCCACTGGTTCGCGGCGACGAGTTGATCGTATTCGGGCATGAAGTCGAGGGTGATCGCCAAAATAAGCTGGCCGCGATCAACGCCGAGTTGGATCGCCAAGGCACAAATACGCTTCCGGCCAAACTGGTGAGCGTGAATGGGTCTGTGTATGAGCCAGGCACTTACCCGCTGGAAGAAGGTATGCGCGTGAGCGACCTGATTCGCGCATCAGGCAACCTGAAGGAAAAAGCCGAAACGCTGACCGCTGAGCTGTCGCGCTATGAAAATGTGCAGGGCAAGGGGCGGCAGATTACCCACGTAAACGTGGATATGGCCAAAGTGTTGAAAGGCGATGCTGGGGCGAACCTTGTACTCTTGCCGCGCGATTATCTGGTGATTAAAACCGTGTCAGATTGGCTAGACCAGCAAACCGTAACCTTGTCGGGTGAAGTGCGCAACCCGGGCATTTACCCGATTGCGCGCGGCGAGACGCTGTCAAGCGTCGTCAAACGCGCTGGTGGCTTGACCGAGGTTGCCTTTGCCGACGGCACGATCTTTACCCGCGTAGAGTTGCAACAGAAAGAAGAAGCGCATTTTAAAGAACTGGCTGACCGCATCGAGGGCGAGATGAAAGCGACGCTCCTTGAGCGTTCGGATCAGATAGGCCGTCCGCAGGAAAATTCTGATATCGCCAAATCCATCATGGATTTGCTGCGTAATGCGAAGTCCACAGGACGTATGGTGCTGGATATGAAAACCATTCTCGCGGATAACGATGGCGGCAAGCGTAGCGACTATGACGTGACCATGCTGGGTGGCGACACCATCACCATCCCTCAGAAAAAAGACGAAGTGTCGGTGGTGGGCGAGGTCAGAAAACCCACAACGCATCTCTATGCGAAAGGCAAAAAGCTGGATGACTATATCGGCTTAAGTGGTGGCCTGAGCGATAAGACCAAGCGTGATCTGGTTTACGTAATTCGCGCTAATGGTGCGGCGTCAGCCGCAGGTTCTAGTGGTTTCTTCTCCTCTAGTTTCGATACGGATATCCGTCCCGGCGACACTATTGTGGCCATGTTGGACGCAGAGAAAGTCAGCGGCCTTAAAATCTGGCGCGACATTGTTGGCAGCATGACCGGCTTGAGCGGTTTGACGGGCGTGACGAGCGTTTACGATCGTGCAGTGGGCAAGTTCCCGAAAACTTCTACGACCAGCACTACGCAACAAGTTCAGTGATGTGGGTAGCGGGAGTGGAACGCGGATTTAACCGAACCATAATTTTGATTTCGTGAGGCTAGGCTGCAATGACAGACGCGACAAATACGAATGAAAACACCCTGCCCCAGCCTCCCGCTGGGCCGAACGACGGCGCGCCGGTAGCCAGCTTGCCCAACGGCTATTACCTGCAACTGGGTACGCCAGAGGAGGAAATGGATTTTCTAGACCTCTGGTATGCGGTCACCAGCCGCAAGCTAATGATCTTCCTAGTGGTGGCGGGGTTTACGGCGTTTGGCGCGTTCCTGGCCTATGTTATGCCTAAGCAGTATTTGGGCGAAGCCACGGTTGCCTACGTCGTTAGCAAGAGTACTACTAGCACGGCGTCGAGCGTCACCACGACACCCACGGTCGATTTGAACCAGCCGTTTACCGCAGATGAAATCGCCGGCTTGATTCAGGGCCGCGCCTTCATCTACAAATTTATTCAGGACAACAATCTGTTACCCATTCTGTTTGAGAAGGATTGGAATAAAGATAAGAAGGCATGGGAGCCCTCCATGGTGCATCGCTGGATTTACGGCGATACGATTTCTATCTGGGATGGCTATACAAAATTCAGCGATATTCTGGATGTAGAAACCGATGACGAGACCAATCTGACCACTATTTCCCTCAAATGGACGGATGCCAAACTGGCCACCGAGTGGGCGAACAAAATTGTGGGTACGATCAATAGTCAGTTACGGGAACTGGCCATCAAGGAGTCGGAAGATGTTCTGGCCCAGTTGCAGGAGCAACTAAACAGGACCAGCGCACTGGAATTGAAACTTGCCTTGTACGGACTCATGGAAACGCAAATGGCTAAGGTCACTGCGGCTAAAGTTCACCCTGAGTTTGCAATGAAGATACTCGATAACGCGGTGGTTCCGGACGATCAGGCGATCCCGTATTTCCAGCTCATCCTTATCGCGGTCAGTTTGTTCTTGGGTCTGGTGATCGCATTAAGTCTTGTGCTATTGCTGCACGCAATCAGCAAGAGCCGTGCGAAGCATCCGCAAAAGCCAAGTACTAAGCCGTCACGCCGCCGCGAGCGCGCGACGGCATGACCTTGCACTGCTTTAGCATTCTTAGCTGACATCTTTCTATCAGGCAGCCCAGCGGCATCACAGGGAAGCAATATCGTGAACCAAGCATCCAACCCCCTGGCACCCAAAGGGTCGCTCAAACGCCGTCTGATGTCGGGTGGCGCTTGGACGTTCGGCAACCGGCTGTTGGTTACCCTGGCGCAATTGGCCGCACTGGCATTGTTAGCCCGTCTGCTGCCCCCGGCAGACCTGGGCGTTTATTTCTTGATCGCCAATCTGGTTGCGGTACTGAATGTCATCGCGCAACTCGGCTTAACACAATCTGTCGTGCGTCTGATTGCGGATGCAATCGCCAGAAATTTACCGGGCCGGGCGCGCGCCGCCATTCTCAATGTGTTGACCATGGGTGCGTTGAGCGCCGGCGTGAGCGGCCTGCTGTTGCAGTTTGGCTTTGGACAGTGGCTGGCGCATACCGTGTTTCACTCCGACCTGATGGCCGGTATGACGCTATGGACTGCGCTGTGGGTCGTGCTGCAAACCCTGCAACGCTTTCTCGATGAGATGTTCCGTGGTTTGCATGATCTGCGGCTCGCTGCGATTTTTGGCGGGATCGTCACCGGCATTCTGACGGTAGGCTTTTATGGTGCGTTGTATGTGACCCAAGGCGCATCCGATCTCAGCAGTGTATTAATCCTGAACGCGATTGCTTTCGGCGTTAGCGTGGTACTGGCAGGCGTGGTGCTGATGAAGAAAATTCGACCCTTGCATGGCGAGGGCGAGTTGGCGGTGCGCGAGATCGTGGCGATCTCCTGGCCCCTGTTTCTGGCCAGCATCACCAACATCATTTTGTTGCGCGCAGATTTGTGGATCCTCGGCATGTATGTATCAGAGCAGGAGGTCGCGGTATATGGTGCTGCGGCGCGCATCATCACGGTGGTGACGATTCCATTGACCATGGCCAGCGCGATTCTCGCACCCATGATTGCGGAGTTGCATGCGCAAGGGGAAAAGGATCGACTGGAAAAAGTTTTGCGCGTGGTGGCAACGCTTGGCGGGTTGCCCGCATTGGTGGCCATTCTGCTTTTCATATTCGTGGGGCAACCTGGCTTGGAGCTGCTCTATGGTGATGCCTTGTACCGCGATGGCTGGCCGGTTTTGGTATTGCTGGGTTTGGGGCAATTGGTCAACGTCTGGTCGGGTGTGTGCATACAATTGATGATGATGACCGGGCATCAGGTGGCAGTAATGGTGATCACGCTGATCACCTCTGCCTTGGCGATCCTTGGCGCGGTATTGGCGGTGCGTCCTTTTGGTATGTACGGTGTAGCCTTTGCGTTTGCTTCAGGCATCGCCTTACAAAATATCATTATGGTGGTGCACAGCTACCGCAAGCTGGGGGTACGCTCTTACATGCTTGTGAATCCTTTGGCGTTGCGTGGCCTCTTGAAAGAGGTGAAAGAAACCATGCAACAGCGTCGCCAGTCTCGACAGGCGAAACAGGAAGACTGACGCCATGTTTGGTTTGGACATTCGCCTCAACCCATTCGCCCTGCGCTGGAGCCTGTTCAGCGTCGCGATTTTTTTCCTGCTCTGGGGCACGTTCTTTATCGAGATTCAGATACCGCTAATCGTGGGGTTGCTCTTCGCGGTGAACATCATTTTTTTCCGCTACTTTGGGAATGGCCATTTCGATAAATTGGGCCTACTGCTGTGGGCCAATATCGCGTATTGGTTGATTAGCGGCATGCTGGTGGGCGCGATTACTCCGCTAGATTTCCTGAACGTGAAATTGTGGAACGGGGATGGACGCATCATCATCGGCTCCATTCCATTCTTGATGTTTTCTGCGATACGCATCAATAACTTTGAGTTGAATCAAACCATCCGCACCATGCTTTGGATGGGCATCTCAGGCATGGTTTTGTACGTGGCTTGGGCCATATTCAAAATAAGCTGGCTGGCTGGGCCGGGGCATATCGACGAGTTTCACGCTTTTCTCAGCTCGCATACAGGCGCGGGTACTTTCTTTGGTTGCTTGGCAACCTTCACCCTGTTGTACGGCTATGAAAGAAAAAAGTGGATGATCGCGCTGCTCGGGCTGGCGCTCATGGGGCCGACCTATTCTAGTGGCTCGCGCGAATCGCTGGTGGGCTTGATGGCTGTCATTGCCTGGTATTTAACAATCCGCAACCCGAAGCCGCGCATGATTATGGTGAGTTTGGTGGTTGGCACCTTGCTCTTTGTCGCCATGCCTTATTTCATGAGCCAAAAGACCTATGAGCGTACCTATGGACTACTGCAGTGGAGCTTTATCACCACCATGGTGAGGCAGGCCGAGCGCGCGATCAATTCCGATTGGCAAACCGGCGATTGGAATGTCTCGACCGGCACAGATGATTTGGAAGAAGGCGACGTCACCACGCTGGTACGTATCCAGCTTTGGGTGTACGCCTCCAAGCGCTTTCTCGCGAGCCCTTTGTTCGGCATGGGTTGGGGGCGATTTAACGACTTCAATACAATCTTTATCAATGCTCCGCCTTATCTTTCCGTTGCGGGCGGTGGGGGTAAACGGCTCTCGCCGGAGACCGCGCATAATTCTTATTTTCACCTAGCGGCCGAATCCGGTCTGATCGGTCTTGGTTTGTACATGGGCTTTTGGGCGGCGCTCTATATACGCTGTCAGCGCGCGATTAAAGCACTAGTACAGGTGAGGGAGTTGAAAGCCTTTTTTGTGGCGGCACAAGGTTTGATCGTATTCATTTTGACCTGTGCGCTGACTGGTCACGCCGTGGGCTCTCCCTCGGTGCTTGTACCCACCATGGTCATTCTCGGCGTGGCCACATCCTACCTGCGCGGCAATCTGCTTCGACCTGAAAAGGCCAGCTTGCAAGCATTGCCTGTCCTCGCAAGATGAAACGACTGGCGTTCTGGCTGTTGTTGACTGCCATGACGCCAACTTGGTGTGCAAGCTCCCCAGCGCCTTGGACCGCCTATTTCGGCACACATTACGATGCCGCAGATTGGGCCTCCTCTTTGCGCGACCCAGGAGGCCCGGGCCGTTTTGGCTACTGGCTACCCTCCGCGCGCAATAGTTCTCGCATGACATCCGCCGATAGCGGTAGCCTGGATGAATTGCGTCCCTTGTTAAAGCGAGGCGAAGTAGTTCTGAATGCGGGCGGGCTCGGCTCAGGGCGTGATCCGGCTATGGTGACGGGTTTTCTGGATGAGGTGCGGCGGGACGGTGCTGCAACATGGAAGCGCGAGCTGGGCGAGCGTGTACGACGCGTTGCAGCTTTGCCCGGCGCATCAGATCGAATCTTTTGGCAGTTCGGAAACGAACTCAATGGCCCACGATTTCTCGATAACTTGGCGCAGTGGGGCGGCATCAGTCGGGCGGGCGCCGAGGAAACCATGCGCCAAATTATCCCGCTGTATGTCGAGTATTACCTCGCGCCAGGTGTCGAAGCCATTCGTTCCGCGAGCCAAAGTATTCACGGCGATCCCAATCGGATTCATGCCATGCTGGGCTCGCTCGCCAATGCGCGCCATCCGCGCTCACAACGTTGGTTCGATCAGTTATTGGACTACACCGTGAAGGGTGACTACGCCAAGTCGCTGGCTGGGCGCAAAGTATATGAGATTGTGGACACCCTATCGATTCACTACCTTCTTACTGCGCCAGACGACGGCTGGTCGGAGATCATGGATACCTTGAATCAAAAATGGGTAGGGCGCGGAAGTGTGCGCCGTATATGGTCCACCGAAGAGCTGGGGGCTAAGCGAGGGCAAGCGGGGCAGGGTGCTTCCACTGCGCTGCGCGTAACTTCGCGCTACCTGGATTGGTGGATACGGCATGGCTGGCCCGCTGAACAAGGCCACTGTTTTTTGTGGGGTGCCGAAATGGGTAAAACCGGTACGCGCGGTAGCGATGCCATGAGCGCTATGTATGATTTCACCGGCCCCACAGCGTTATCGCGTCTGCCCGGAGGCGATATAGGAGATTTAGAGGGCTATCTATTTGGCGTTGCGGGTGATCGCAAGCGCGTACTCATCGCATACCCGAAGGAACAATGGGTAGGTGGCGGGCTGACCTTCAACTGGGCAAACATGCCCGCAGCCGGTTGGCGGGGGAATGTGCGGGTGCAGTTATTGCATTACACGCCGACAGGTGTTCAGACCATTCCTGCGGCGGTGGTCAATGCGGGAGCTGACTATCGTATTACCCCACAAAAGCCTTTCGTATTGAACGAGGGGTCGGCGATCATGGTTTTGATAGAGCGTATCTAAGCAGGTTAACGCATAAAAAATGGGCCGGACATCTTGTCCGGCCCATTATTTTTGGGCGCTCAACCTGCTGAGCATCAAACCGAAAATCAGCTTTGGCGAGTCTTGCGCCAAGCCAAACCGAGTAGGCCCAGCCCAAGCAACGCCACTGTTGCGGGTTCCGGAACGTGCGCAGTTGCGATAACCGAGGCATTGTCTATTCCAACGGCTGTGTTGGTAGTGCTGCCGCCATTGAGACCCGACTCGACAAGCGTGAAGGTTAAGGTGTAGGTGCCAGCCTCTAATCCGGTAAAAGTGATCGAATACGGATCAAATACCACTTGATAGTCAGTGCAGGCAGTTGAAATGCCGCAATCGGCAAGTGGCGCAGAGTCTTGGGTGAAAAAAGTAACGCCGTTTAGACTCACGGAATAAACGTCGTGAGTAGAATTGCTGGAATCATCACCATCAAAAACGCTCGCAAAGCTGATCGACAAGTCGTAGCTCGATACCGACCCGGTGCCGACAGAGCTAGAAAGCACAAAAGTTTGGCTCAGGCTGCTGATATCAGTTGTAGGGGGGCCGCCGATACCGCCAACGTTATCCCCCAGGCTCACAAACCCCGAGCTGAAGTAACTATTGAACCCGGCATTGCCGCCATTGGTATTGATCGTGTCGAAGGGCCCCCTTGTTACAACTGAACCTGATGTGTCCCATGAAGACAAGGTGGTAAATCCACCGTTGGTGAGTTGCTCACCCAGCACGACAACGCTGTCTGCGAGAGCGACCTGGGTGGCGCACAGTAGTACGATACCTGCGAAGATTTTATTCTGTAGCCAAGCGAGTTTCATGATTATGTCCTTATGGTGGATATTAATTTATTAAGAAGTTAGAAACTGTTTGATACCAATAGCATGTTGCGTGCCACTAGGATGTTTGCATAATTAAATCAATGGATTGTGTTTATCAAAAAGGGTTTGGCTCAGCCTAACATTACAAAACTGTAAAAAAAATCGACTGGCTTGGTACTTGACAAAAAACGCCAAAAACAAAGCCAATCTAATGAGAAAGGTCTTGAAACCCTTTGTTGTCGTGCCATGGTTGGCAGGAAGTTTTAAGTAAAAGTTGGTCTCTTTGGTCGTGTGTGAGAGCCAAAAAAGGCTGATTAAGCTATGGAAATGCTGCAATAGGCTGAAAAATCACGTTGACCTCACCTAATTAGCCATGTTAAATTTAATCCATACTGTAGCGTATTGATTGCACTCGGCAGTGTAAAAACAGCTGCGAGGTCGCCCTTGCCAGCAAGAATATTTGTCTTAAAGCCATGCTGAATTTGGCGCGTTTCGCTCGGCGCGGGCGCGAAAACTTGTAGCCATATGTTGTTACAGGCGTGCATTGATGGCTATTTTTTTGGCAACTCGCGCACGTCGATTTTTTTTACATAAGGCTTGTGGCGACTATTAATCTGCATGCCATATTGAATTTAACTTGTTGATATATAACGATGTCATGATAGTGGCTCGAAACTTGCTGCTGTGTGAAATCAGTTTTATATGATGATTGATTTTTTAATCTGCGCCACTTGTGATGGCATGATTATTTTGAGGAGAAGTAAAAAATGAAAAAAAACAAGAAGATCGCGCTTGTTAGCGCGGTTTTGTCTATGTTTGTCATGGGTAGCGCCACATCCTACGAAACAGGCTCCAGTGCGCCAACTTTCGTGAATTTTGAAACGCCTCACGTATCGCCTATTGCCATGACGCCGGACGGTACACGTTTGATCGTGGTAAATACTGCCGATAATCGGATAGAGGTATTCGATCTCGTGCCCACTACGCCCAAAACACTTGGCACAGTCGCGGTTGGTTTGGATCCGGTCAGTGTGCGCGCCTACTCCAATACCGAAGTGTGGGTGGTGAATCACATTTCTGACTCGATTAGTGTGGTGAACATCTCGACCATGAACGTCGTACGCACCATTCAAACCGCTGATGAGCCAACGGACGTAGTGTTCGCAGGTACGCCGCAGCGCGCTTTTGTAACCGCGTCGCAGGTCAACAAAATTCAGGTTTTCGATTTAGCGAATCTCACTGCTGCGCCGACCGAGATTGCGATCGAGGGTGAAGACCCGCGTCAATTGGCGGTGAGTCCGGATGGGCAAAAAGTTTATGCCGCAGTATTCGAGTCGAATAACGGCACTACTATTTTGGGCTCTCATCAGGGTTCAAACCCGGTGAGTTCGCTGCAAGGCCCGTATGTTGGGCAAAATCCTCCGCCTAATAGCGGGGTTGAATTCATTCCCGCCATCAACCCACTGCTGCCGGTGACACCGCCGCAAATGGGCCTTATCGTGCGCAAGAACTCGTCCGGGGTATGGTTAGACGAAAACAACGCGGACTGGAGCAGTTTTGTCACGGGTTCCAATTCCAACGGCTCAGATCGCATCCAGGGATGGGATGTGATCGATAACGATGTGGCGGTGATTGACGCCAATACCCTCAGCGTTAGCTACATGACCGGGATGATGAATGTGGTCATGGCGCTGGATGTAAAACCCTCCGGCGAGGTGACAGCAGTAGGAACTGAAGCCACGAACGAGCTTCGCTTCGAGCCGAATCTCAAGGCGCGTTTCGTGCGCGTAAAAATGGCTACCGCGACCACCGCTGCGCCCACTACGCCGACCCTTTTAGATATCAATCAACACCTAACTTATACCGATGCACAGGTCGCCCAGCAGGCCGATCCCGTAACATACAGCCAATCTTTGGTGGATCAGTCCATCGGTGATCCGCGCGCTATCAAATGGAATGCACAAGGTACGCGTGCCTACATCGCAGGCATGGGCTCCAATAACGTGGTGGTCATTGACTCCTCAGGCAATCGTGTCGGGTCTCCAATCAAAGTGGGAGAAGGCCCCACGGGGATCGCAATGGATGGCCCGCGTGCGAAGTTGTATGTCCTTAATAAATTTGGCGCCAGCGTCAGTGTGATTAGTGCGCGTACCAACGTCGTGCAGAGCACTGTCAAATTGGCCTACGACCCGACGCCTGCGGCAATCAAAAATGGGCGCAAGTTTTTGTACAACACTTCCACGACCTCGGGTTTGGGGCAGTTGTCTTGTGCCTCGTGCCACGTGGATTCTCGTATAGATAAATTAGCCTGGGATTTGGGTAACCCGGCGGGCAATATGGTTGCAGTTGCCGGACGCAATTGCGGATATGGTGTCGAGACGGATCGCGAATGTCATGACTACCATCCCATGAAAGCGCCGATGACGACGCAAACTCTGCAGGACATCATTGGTCACGAGCCGCATCACTGGCGCGGCGACAAAAAAGGCCTGGAAGAATTTAACGGAGCCTTTACCGGTTTGCAGGGCCGCAGCAGCCAGCTTACAGACATCGAAATGCAACAGTTCGAGGATTTCCTGGCTACCATTGCCTTTCCACCAAACCCCTATCGTAATTTTGACAACACCCTGCCAACCACGTTGGATTTGAGCCGTTTCGAATCCTTCGGCCGCTTTGCCTTGGGTGGCGGCACGGGTGTGACCGCAGGTGCGCCCATGTTGCCCGGTAATGCAGTCAATGGCTTAGAGCTGTATCGGACCCGTCCGGCGCATATGGCCGGGCCCGGCGGGAACAGTCGCCGCGATAATCCCTGTGTGATGTGTCATACCCTGCCGACCGGCATGGGCGCTAACCTTACTTTTGTGGGTGATGCGGCTACCTTCCCGAATGCAGGTTCAGGGGTATATGTAGAAAATGCTCCCGGCAGCAAAGGAGAAGCCAATCTCATGATTACGGGCTTGTTATTCGGCGGTGGCAATCAGGTCAACACCTTTAAAGTGCCCCAGCTGCGCAATATGTATGACAAGAGCGGGTTCACTTTGAAAAAGGCACGAAGCTCGTCCGGTTTTGGTTACTTCCATGATGGATCAGATACCTTGGACAAATTCTTTAGCCGCTTCACGGGTATCGTGAACGACCAAGAAGTATCCGACCTCGTCGCATTCATGATGACGTTTTCCGGTTCGGATCTACCATCGGGTTCGCTGACCAATTTAGTAGAGCCGCTCGGCGTATCGTCAAAAGATAGCCACGCGGCTGTGGGCAAGCAGGTAACGTTTAATGGTGCGAATAATACTGATGCCGCACTGATCTCGCGTGTGGCTGAAATGCAGGCGCAGGCGGACGCCGGCAAAGTGGGCTTAGTCGCGCATGGATTACGTGGCGGCAAAAAACGCGGCCATGCCTATACCAGCGGCGGCGTAACGCAGAGCGACCGAACTGGCGAGACTATCACTGTGGATAGCCTGCGCCTTGGCGCAGTCAGCGGCGCCGAGATGACCTTCACAGTTGTGCCTAAAGGAAGCGAAACGCGCATCGGCATTGATCGCGACCTAGACGGCATCCTCGATTATTCAGATAAAAGTATTAAGTAATTAGGCGAAATGTCCTGACCGAATGCGTAGTCAATTTCGCATTCGGTTACTTTTTTTTTCGTAGCGTTTTCAAAAAAATTCAGCAGCAAGCTGATTTTTAGTCGGCCTTTTTAAGGAGTGGTTAAGTGAAAATGCAAAAATTAAACCTGATCGTTGGCGCGATGATTTTGGCGGGCAGTGTGAGCGCAGCCGAAATGCGACCTACGCCGCTATTACAACCGCTTACCTTTGAAAAAAATGTCGGACAAGAAAATGAAGCAGTAAATTATTTGTCGCGTGCACCTGGCTATACGTTATTTCTGACACCGCAAGAAGCTGTGATGGCGCTGGTAGGCGGTGAAGACGTGCTACGCGTGAGCCTGGATCAGGCAGGGCAAGTCTCCCTCCCGCAGGGTGAGCAAGCCAAAATCACCAAGAGCAATTATTTGCTGGGAAATGACCAGACTAAATGGCGTTCCGGCATTCCCCATTATGAGCAAGTACGCTACTCATCGGTATATGCCGGCATAGATTTGGTTTACCACCCAGCTGGAAAAACTGGGCTTGAATACGATTTTGAAGTGCAGGCGGGGGCCGATCCCGACATGATTGGCCTCCATTTTGATGGCATGCAATCAGCGGCGCTCGATGAAAAAGGAAATCTAGTGCTGCGTATGGCGCATGGAGATATCGTGCAGCGCGCGCCGGTAGCCTATCAAGACATAGAGGGTGTGCGTCGTCCGGTCGAGGCTGCATTTGTTATGCGCGAAAACGGGAGTATCGGCTTTCAGCTTGCATCCTACGATGCGAAGCAAACTTTAATCATTGACCCGGTAATCAGTTTTTCTACGTATTTAGGTGACGCGAGCACCACAATAAAGAACATCAAGGTTGATACCAGTGGAAGCGTCTATGTCTATGGCTATACGCGCTTCACGGGCTTCCCCACGGCGGCCGGGGCTTATCAGAGCGCACCAGCTGGCGGCACAGACGCCTATGTTGGGAAAATTACTGCCGACGGTACGCAATTCGAGTTTCTCACCTACCTGGGCGGGAGCGGGGAAGAGGGTAATGGCGGAGCGATCGGACCCCAACTTGCACTGGACTCGCTGAATAATATTTATGTGACGGGGCGCACCGGCTCTAACGATTTCCCTCTGGTCAATCCGCTGCAAGCGACGATGAATGGCAGCTTGGATTTTTTTGTCACAAAACTTTCGCGTGACGGTACGCGTATTGTCTATTCAACCTTTCTGGGTGGGCCGGATGCGGTGGATGCCAATCCTTCTGAGGCCTCGCCAACAATCAATGTAGATGCGAGCGGCAATGTTTACATTCTGGGATATACCAACTCTGCGGGTTACCCTACGCTCAATGCACATCAAGCGACTTTTGCGGGTGGCCTGGATCCAGTGCTTACCAAAATCAATGCGCGTGGTTCAGCCATCTTATTCTCCACATATTTTGGCGGCACCTCGGACGACAAAGCGCGCGACATTGCGCTCGACCGCAGCGGCAATATCTATATTACGGGCCGCGCCGACTCTAGCGATTTCCCCCTATTGAATCCGTTGCAAGGGCAATACCGCGGTCGTGGCGATGTTTTCGTCAGCAAACTTACGACGGATGGCGTGTTGGTATTTTCCACGTTTTGGGGTGGAGGCAATACCGAGAAGGGGCGCGCAATTGTGCTGGATGACGCGGGAAATATTTTTGTGACAGGCAATACCCAATCCACAGACTTTCCCGTCGTCAGCCCTTATCAGCGAACACTGGGCGGTACGGGCGATATGTTTGTTTTAAAAATAGATTACACGCTGACTAAAGTGAGCTACTCCACCTATGTTGGGGGAACGGATGATGATTTAGGCGCGGCCATTGCTTTGGATAAATACGGCAACATGTATGTGGCCGGTTATTCAAAGTCAACGAATTTCCCTACTGTATCGCCTTTTCAGGCAACGCTCTCTGGCACGCAGGATGCAGTTTTGGTCAAGTTGAGTGCGCGCGGGAAACTGCTTTTTTCCACGTATCTGGGAGGCAGTGGAACGGATGAGGCCGTCTCAATCGGCTTGGATTCTGCGCTAAATATTTACCTAGGCGGCACGACCGATTCAACCGATTACCCGGTCCTTAACCCGCTTCAGTCAGGGACGGCGGGAGCATTTATAACCAAAATAGCGCCTTAATCCTAGGGTTATTGTCTTGCTGGGCATAGGCTTTCTTAAGCTGGGTGACAAGTGCAAAAAACGGGCATCTTCAGTTTGGCTTTTCTGTCGATCCGATAGACATGTTGAGGATGGTCTCAATTGGCAAACAAGCCTGACTTTTTAAAATATAAACAACACAAATTAAGTTTTCTCGGGAGACTATTGATGCAACGACTCGCTTTCAAATTGCTTATTTCAACTTTGTTGATGTCTGGTTCCTGTTTCGGCGTTGAATACACTTTGGTCGGACTGGGGCATCTTGATGGAGGGCGCAATCCATTCAGCCAAGCTTATGCCGTAAATGATTTAGGACAGGTCGTTGGGCAGTCTAGTTCATCACAAGGTACGCAAGCTTTTCTTTGGGATAGCGTGAATGGTATGCAGGGCCTGGGCTTCCTCCCGTATGGCCAAAGCGCAAGCCGCGCACGCGACATCAATGACCTAGGCCAAGTCGTCGGTTACGCCGGTACTACGGGTGGCAATGAGGCTTTTTATTGGGACAGCGTAGGCGGGATGATTGGCCTGAGCGACTTGGCAGGGGGTGTCTTTGACAGTGTTGCAACCGGCATCAACAACGCCGGTCAGGTGGTGGGGCGAGGCAACTCAACAAACGGGTTTGAAGCGTTTCTCTGGGACGCAGTGAGTGGTATTCAAGGTCTGGGTGATTTGGCTGGCGGCTTATTTGAAAGCCGCGCGCGCGCCATTAACAATGCAGGCTGGATCACTGGGTTTGCGACGCTGGACATCGGCGTCAACGCATTTTTACGCCGAGGAGATGGTTGCATGACGAGCATTGGCGACTTGCCGGGGGGCAGCGTAACGGCCATTGGTTTAGACGTCAACGACGTGGGCCAAGTGGTGGGCAGCAGCAATGATGGCGTGGGAAAAATATCCGTCCCCACTATTTGGGATAGCGTAAATGGGATGGTTTCGCTTGGGCTGTTACCGGGTGGAACTTCGTATGGCGATGCATTTGGGATTAATGACAAGGGGCAGGTTGTAGGTCGATCCGATTCTACAAAAGGCGTCCAAGCATTTTATTGGGATGCAACGACCGGCATGGTGGCGTTGCTAGATACCATCAAGGATGGCAGTGCGACTGGTTGGTCGCTGGACGAAGCCCAAGACATCAATAGCAAAGGGCAAGTTGTCGGATGGGGTACCAACCCCAGCGGATTTCTCGAAGCGTACCTATTGACGCCCACGAAGCCGTAGCAGTACGCGCAATCCCACCTTATAAACATGAATATCAACAGATATTGGGGACAGATGATGTACATCAAAAAAATTGCTCAGTGCGTAGCAAGTCTTGGATTTATCGCCGCTTGTACGGCCTCGTTTTCGGCGCATGCTGTCAACTACACGCTTATTCCAATAGGGGATTTGGCGGGAGGGGTTTCTTCTAGCTCGCCCCTAGCTATCAATGATCGGGGTCAAGTGGTAGGTATCGGCAATA
>JAYVBU010000341.1:0-10699 GCA_043750335.1 Betaproteobacteria bacterium
ACAGTTTTGAGAATTTCTTTCACTTCATCCAGCTTGAAGGGAAATACATCTGAGCGTTTCACCTTCAACTGTTTTATTGTTGAGAAGGCTGTGCGAAAATCAAAGCGGTCGGCTGCTTCATTGAGAATTTGTCTGAGCGGGTTTAGCATCTTGTTGATCCTTGCTGTAGATAGATTGGTTTTCTTGCCCCGCGCGTTGACTTTGCCGAGTTCTGCGCGGTATGCAAGTATGTTTGCCTTGGTGATTTGGCCGACCTCTTTCTCCCCGAAGTACGGAATTAGGTTGATATCCAACGTGTTTCGTATCGTGGCCTTGTACGAGTTTCGCCATTCGATTACCTTTTCTTGATACCAAATTTCGGCGAAATCTTTGAACAGAGGTGTGCTCGGAGCGGCCTTGGAATTAAGTCCGGAAGCTCCAGTCGCAGACGCACCGTAATTGGTCGGAGTCCCTGCGTCGAATTTTGCGGCGACCTTGCTGTTGGGGAAAAACCTCCGATATTCAAACGTGCCCGCTTCGATCTCTGACTCGATTCGGTCAAGGAGTTTTTGCAGGCGTTTACGGTTCGCAGGGTTATCCTTGAGAGTCGTCTGCTCGCGGCAGCGAACGCTGCCGAAGTAGAAGTCGACGATGAGGCATCCAGTTTCTTTTCGAATTTGAATGCTAGCCATTGCAGATGCCCCCATTGGCCATTGGGATTCCATACCCGACGGACTCGGCCAAACGCATATCGCGCTCGATTACTTCCCAGACGTAGAGGATTTTCCTTCCGCCGAATGGGCGGAAGTAGTGCTGACCTTCGATAAGAACGCTATCTTTAAGACGTTCACGGATAGTGCGCGCATCGTATTTAATGCGTGCAGACAACTCGTCGGTGGTGAGGTAGGTTGATTGCATGTTTCCAGTCTCCATATTGGTTAATATTTAATTACAAACGTGTGTATATAAATACAAACGTTAATATATATTAACAAACAAAAGATGGATTGCAACTATTAATTAACAAATGTTAGTATTTATTTACAATGATACGTTTTCATATACAAAGTCTTTTGTCGGAGAAGCAGTTCCAAGAAGGGCGAAGAATTACCCTAACGGAGCTATCAGAGGCAACGGGCATCAACCGTGTCACCTTGTCCAAGATGGTCAATCAGAAGGGATACAGCACGGTCACGGATCATCTGGATCGCCTTTGCAAATTTTTCGGCTGCAAGGTTGGCGACATTGCGGAATACATAGAAGACGAAGACACACCGTAGTTCACACGCTTAGAGCGTAGCGGGGTTGATTATGATTACGCTGGAAGAAGTTTTGGCCGAGGCACGAAAGAACAATCGCATTTGTCCCCAGCCACAAAAATGGAACGAGTTGTATGAACTCCTTCCGAATACGAGAAGAAATGGTAACGGCTGGGAACCATCGGTGCCTCTAATTTGGACAGCATGGTGGGAAACTTCTGCTATTCAGAAAATGCTTCGACTGCGTGATCATATCGAATGGGCCTCTGAGCAAGGTAGCCTGGAAGCCATTCATGCTTTCCTAATTAAGTTGAAGGAAGATGATTGGCATTACATCGGAGATTAGCCTCGCTAAGGCCGACGCGAAGTGTCGTCAGCGCTGAAGCGGAATATCGAGGATGGCTCTGATTCGCATAACCCAAACTGCTCTCCCCATCGCAAATATGATGGTCACGGAAGGCAATAGTCAAAAGAAGGGAAAAATGAAGAAGTGAAAACTGAGACCAGTCACTGTTTGGTCACTGTTTGGTCACAGAATGGTCACGGCAAGAAAACGGATTGGAATGAAGGTGCGTAATCCGTTGATAAATATGGTGCGCCCGAGACGATTCGAACGTCCGACCCCTGCCTTCGGAGGGCAGTACTCTATCCAGCTGAGCTACGGGCGCGAGTGGCGGGATTATAGCCGGATTCACGACGCGACTCCATGCGCGGCTTGGTCGCCCCGGAAAAATTCAGTATAATCTCAGCCTCTTAGCAAAAAACAACACAGGATAGGGCAACACCATGAGCGAACAACAAGGGAGCAGTAAAACATCCCCGATTATGATTCTCGCTGCGGCAGTAGGCGTTTTTGCGGCACCGGTGATCGCGATCATTTTGATTGTGCAACTGGTGCTGTCGATTCAGGCCGGGCAAGTAGATAAAGATGATCCGCGTATGGCGGAGGCGGCGGTGAAAGAACGCATCAAATCTTTTGGTGAAGTGAAAGCGATCGACCCTTCTGCACCGCGCGTCGAAAAAACCGGCGAACTGGTGTACACCGAAGTCTGTTCGAGCTGCCATGGTTCCGGTGCGCTGGGTGCGCCGAAGATGGGCAATAAGGGCGACTGGGGCAAGCGCAATGCGCAAGGTTTTGATACGCTCACTAAAAATGCGATCAATGGTATTCGCACCATGCCACCGCGTGGCGGCAATCCCGATTTGTCGGATATTGAAATGTCGCGCGCAGTCGCGCACTTGGCGAATGCTGGCGGTGCAAGTTTCAAATCAAAATAAGCTGTTCGTGTTTTAGCGAAAAAAGGCGCGGAGCTTTTCCGCGCCTTTTTTTATGAGTCCGATCTTATGAAACATAAGTCACTCCTGGCGCGCATGCGCACCCTACGCTGGACAACCTTCCTATTGGCCGTTCTGGCCTATGTAATTTCTTATTTTCACCGCGTAGCGCCCGCCACCATCGCAGGCGAGCTGCAAATTGCTTTTCACGTCAATGCTGCTGCGCTGGGCGGGCTTGCCGCAACGTATTTTTATGTTTATACGTTGATGCAAATACCGACCGGCATTTTGGCGGACACCTTCGGGCCGCGCCGCCTGTTGTTTTGGGGAGGCTTGGTGGCGGGGCTGGGCACACTTTTATTTGCTTACGCCGATACGATTGCTGTGGCGGCAGTGGGGCGCACCTTGGTGGGGCTGGGCGTGTCGGTGACGTTCATCGCCATGTTGAAGTTGAATGCCGTTTGGTTTCATGACCGGCACTTCGGCACAATTGTGGGTTGGGTGATTTTGCTCGGCAATATCGGCGGGGTATTGGCCACTGCACCGCTGGCCGCAGCGTTGCATGTCATTTCGTGGCGCGATATTTTTGCCTGTATCGGTGTACTGTCGATTGTGCTGGCGGTGTTATCGTGGTTTTTTGTGTATGACGATCCGCGTCACGCCGGTTTGCCCAGCCTACGCGAATTGGAAGGTCACGCGGCGCATCCCGCGCATGCCGGACATTGGTTCGATTGCCTGCTCCAGGTTGTTAAAAACCGCGCGAGTTGGCCTGGCTTTTGGGTAACCTTCGGTTACGCAGGCAGCTTTTTTGCTTTTGTCGGCTTGTGGGCCACGCCTTACCTGCAAACCGTGCATGGCATGTCGCGCGACATCGCGACCCTACACACCAGTCTTCTACTCGTAGGTAGTCTGCGTGTGCGCGAGACGTATTGCCGTTATAGCGATGTGTCGAGCAAACACAGCTCCGATTTTTGATGCGCCGGATTGGATGAGGGAGAAACATATGGCATTTCCGTCACACACTGCACGAATGCGCTGGACAACTTTTCTGCTGGTGGCTTTGGCCTACGTGATCTCCTATTTTCACCGTGTTGCGCCTGCCACGATAGCGGGCGAGCTGCAACTTGCTTTCCATACCAGCGCGGCAGCGCTCGGCGGACTCGCCGCCAGTTATTTTTATTTGTATATGCTCATGCAAATTCCGGCAGGTATTTTGGTTGACACCTTGGGGCCACGTCGAATTCTCACGGTGGGTGGCGTCGTAGCGGGGGTGGGTGCCATTTTGTTTGGCTATGCGGATACGTTGACAGCGGCGGCGGTAGGCCGCGGCTTGGTGGGTTTGGGCGTGTCGGTGACGCTGGTCGCGATGCTTAAGCTAAATACGGTGTGGTTTTCAGAGCGTCATTTCGGCACGATCACAGGCTTCGTCTTGTTCATCGGTAATCTCAGTGCGGTGCTGGCGACTGTGCCGCTCGTAGAAGTGTTGCAGTACCTTAGCTGGCGCAGCGTGTTTGTCATTGTCGGTTTTATATCGCTAACAATTGCTTTGCTGACCTGGATTTTCGTGCGCGATCATCCGAGCAAGCTTGGCATATCTGGCTTGCACACATTAGAGGGGGAAGCGGGTAGCTGGTATCAAGGCTTACTCAAGGTGCTCAACAATCGCGCAAACTGGCCGTGTTTTTGGGTAGCGTTTGGTTTTGCAGGTAGTTTTTTTGCTTTTGCTGGATTATGGGCGGTGCCGTATTTGCAAAACGTGCAGGGCATGTCGCGCGCGATGGCTACGCAGCATACGAGTCTTTTGCTGGTGGGTTTTGCGCTGGGGGCGCTGGGCATTGGCGCGCTATCTGATCGTATGGGACGCCGTCGCCCAGTGTTAATCGGTTCTGGCTTGCTGTATGCGCTGTGCTGGTTGCCCTTGGTGGGGGGGCTGCCGTTGCCGGGTGCGGCGAGTTATATCCTGTTTCTGCTGATGGGTTTAGGTGCCGCGAGCGCTTCGCTCAGCTTGGCCTGCGTAAAAGAAGTGAACCCGCTTGCACGCTCAGGCATGGCGATCAGCGTGGCGGGCACGGGCGCATTTTTAGGCACTGGCATCTTGCAACCGCTTGTGGGCTGGGCGCTTGATCGCGCGCAGTTGATGCACGCGCCAGATATTTATCAAACGGGTATGCTGATTTTTTTCACCTGCGCGGTGATTGGCTTGCTGGGCAGCATGCGCGTACGCGAGACGCATTGCCACTACACGCAGACAGTATAAGAAACTAGCGTTGGTCTTGATCCAGCATACGCAAGGCAAGCGCCTCCGCCACCCTGATGCCATCTATCGCAGCAGAAAGAATTCCGCCCGCGTAACCTGCGCCTTCTCCTGCGGGAAATAAGCCTTGTGTATTGACGCTCTGATAGCGCGCATTGCGCGTGATGCGGAGCGGCGACGAGGTGCGCGTTTCCACACCCGTGAGCACGGCATCCGCCATGGCAAATCCCTTAAGCTGCTTATCAAAAGCGGGCAGCGCTTCGCGAATCGCATCAATGGCGTACGCCGGTAGCGCCGTGGCGAGATCGCATAAATGCACACCGGGTTGATAAGAGGGCGTGACAGAACCCAAAGCGCGAGAGGGTCGCTGCGCAAGAAAATCACCCACAAGCTGACCCGGCGCATCGTAATTACACCCGCCCAATTCGTACGCGCGCGATTCCCACTGTCGCTGAAAATCAATGCCCGCCAAGGGCGAGCCGGGATAGTCATCGGGCGCAATGCCCACCACAATGCCGCTATTGGCGTTGCGCTCGTTGCGCGAGTATTGGCTCATGCCGTTGGTGACGACGCGCCCCGCCTCCGACGTGGCTGCAACCACCGTACCGCCCGGACACATGCAGAAACTATAAACCGTACGCCCATTGCTGGCGTGGTACACCAGCTTGTAGTCGGCTGCGCCCAAGAGCGGGTTGCCTGCGTTCGGTCCAAAGCGGCAGACATCAATCATGGATTGCGGATGCTCGATGCGGAAGCCAATGGAAAAAGGCTTGGCCTCAATATAGACGCCGCGCGCATGCAGCATCTCGAAGGTGTCGCGCGCGCTGTGGCCGATAGCTAACACCACGTGTTCGGTGGCGATATGTTCACCCGTGGCAAGCAGCAGGCCGCGCACTTGGCCGTTTTCAATCTCGATATCCGCGACTCTGCTTTGGAATTTAAATTTACCGCCGAGCGCAGTAATTGTCGCGCGCATGTTTTCCACCACCTTCACTAGGCGAAACGTGCCGATATGCGGTCGATTGACATACAGAATTTCCGGCGGCGCATCAGCCTGCACAAATTCTTGCAATACCTTGCGCCCGTAGTGATGCGAGTCTTTGATTTGGCTATAGAGCTTGCCGTCAGAAAATGTTCCTGCCCCGCCTTCGCCGAATTGCACATTTGATTCTGGATCGAGCACACGGTCACGCCACAGACCAAAGGTGTCTTTGGTGCGCTCGCGCACGCTTTTGCCGCGCTCCAGAATAATCGGACGAAAGCCCATCTGCGCCAAAATCAGCGCGGCAAATAAACCGCAGGGGCCCGCGCCGATCACCACTGGGCGCACCGCAAGATTGCTGGGCGCTTGCGCTACAAAACGATACGCGGTGTCAGGCGTGAGCGCCACGTGGGGTGTGCCGTGCAGATTTTGCAAGACGTGCGCTTCATCCTTGAGCGTGACATCCAACGCGTAAATAATTTTGATCGCTTGTTTTTTTCGCGCATCGAAACTACGCCGAAAAATCGTAAAACCCAATAGTGCTTCGTCGCCAATGTTCAGTCGCGCGAGAATGGCAGCGCGCAGCTCACCTTCACTGTGATCGAGGGGGAGAAGGATATCGCTTAGACGCAGCATGCAGGCTATTTCCAAAAAGACCGGGGATGTACAACGGCGGAGGGCGGCCCCGCGAAGGGCCAATCGTGCAGTATTTTAAACCCGCTTTCCTATAATGCTATTCAAGATTTGATGCGCGAACAACACCCGCATGCAGAGATTAACGTGCTCGCCCCTCCCGCACCGCACTTGCGCGCGCATCGGTCACCAACGATTGCGGCTTTGACTAGTCGCGCAATTAGGCCCCGGGTGTTTTGGCTACCAGCATCGCTTTTAAATTCGCCAAGCGCGCATTGCCATCTTTTTTTGCGCTAGCTGGGTCTTTTGCGGATTGTTGGTTGCGAACATGCTCGCTGCCCAGTTCTGCGATGAAGCGTGAAGGTTCACAGCTTTGCAGCTCGCGCGCACGTTTGCGTTTTTCGCAGTAACTCACGGTGAAAGTTCGTTGCGCGCGGGTAACGGCAACGTACATCAAGCGTCGCTCTTCTTCCACCTGGCCGTTTTCGATGCACTCGCGGTGGGGCAGGATGCCTTCTTCTGCCCCGACTAAATACACGTGCGGGAATTCCAAGCCTTTTGCCGCATGCAAGGTAGAGAGGCGCACGGCATCGGTTTCTTCTTCCTCGTTGTTAATCAGGGCGATCAGCGCGACGGTCTGCGCTAATTCGAGTAAGGTTTTGGAATCTTCTTCGCCTTTGCGCGCGAGCCAGTCGGTAAATTGCATGACGTTTGCCCAGCGCGTTTTGGCCAGACGCTCTTCATCGCCGTCAAATAAATAAAGCTCATAGCCGATGGCGCGCAGCATATCTTTTAAAAGCTCGCCTGCGGGTTCGCGTGTGGCGCGGTGCTCGATCTGGTTGATGAAGGTGCAAAATTCGGTCAACGATTCGAGCTGCTTTGCCTGTGCTTGCGCCGCAAAACCCGCTTCGAATACGGCGGCGAACAGGCTCAAGTTGCGGCTGGCGGCATAGCCGCCTAGTTTTTCCAAGGTCGTAGCACCGATGCCTTTTTTCGGCGTGGTGATCGCGCGGATAAAAGCCGGGTCGTCATCCGAATTCAAGATTAGACGCAAGTACGCGATGATGTCCTTGATCTCGGTGCGTTCAAAAAATGATTGCCCACCCGAGAGCAGATAAGGGATGTGCTCTGCCCGCAATTTTTCTTCAAAGATGCGCGCTTGGTGGTTGCCGCGATACAGGATCGCGTAATCCGACCACTTGCCGCGCTTTTCAAAGCGCTGCGCCATCATGCGGCGCACGATGCTCTCTGCTTCGTCCGCATCGTCTTTAAATGCGATCACTTGAATGGGGTCGCCGTAACCCAGCTCGCTCCAGAGCTTTTTTTCGAATAGCTTGGGGTTGTGCGCGATCAGGTGGTTGGCCGATTCCAGAATGCGTACGGTAGAACGATAATTTTGCTCCAGCTTGATAACTTCCAGACGCGGGAATTCGTCGCGCAGCAGGCGCAGATTGTCCACATTCGCGCCGCGCCAAGCATAGATGGATTGATCGTCGTCGCCCACCGCAGTAAACGCGGCACGCGGCCCGGCCAGTTGTTTCAGCAGGCGATATTGGCAGCTATTGGTGTCCTGATATTCATCGACCAAGAGATAGCGCAACTTGTCCTGCCACTTAGCGCGCGCCTCTGCTTCGCGTTCCAGCAACTCCACCGGCACGCGGATCAAATCGTCGAAATCGAAGGCTTGATAAGCGCGCAGCGTGTCTTGATAGCGCTGATAAATTTTTGCGCTGGCGTGTTCGGCGGCATTTTCCGCGTTCATCGCTGCGTGTTCGGGCGCGATCATGTCGTTTTTCCACCGCGAGACACGGCCTTGCACACGCTTTAATTCGGCCTTATCAGTCGTCTTCATGATGTCGGACATCACATGCAGGCTATCGGCGGCATCGAGGATAGAGAATTGGGTTTTATAGCCAATCAGCTGGGCTTCCTGGCGCAAAATCTGCATGCCTAGGGAGTGAAAAGTGGTGACCGTCAGCCCCTTGCTCGCTTTGCCCGGCAGCAGCTTGGCTACGCGCTCGCGCATCTCGCGCGCCGCTTTGTTGGTGAAGGTAATCGCCGCGATATTTGCGGGCTGGTAGCCACACTCGCCGATCAGATATGCGATTTTCTGCGTGATGACGCGCGTCTTGCCGCTGCCCGCCCCGGCGAGCACCAACAGCGGGCCATCGAGGTGCTTGACCGCGGCGCGCTGCTCGGCATTCAATCCATGGAAAGGCGAGATGAGGGGTTTGCTGATTTGTGGCTGGGACACGGGGTGATTTTAACATGCGACCATGACGCACTCGCCGAGAGACGAGATGAAATTTGATTTCGGTAAAGCGCCGTCGTAGCGCTTGGCTGGGTAAAATAGCCGTATTCCCACACAGACAAAAATAGCATGTCCACTTACGCCATCGGCGATATCCAAGGCTGTTTCGACGCACTGACTAGCCTGCTCGAAAAAATTCGTTTTGACCCACAGCATGATCGCCTGTGGCTGGTGGGGGATTTAATCAATCGCGGGCCAGATTCGATTGCGGTGTTGCGCTGGGCCATGGGCTTGGGCGAGCGGGTAGTGACTGTGCTTGGCAACCACGATTTGCATTTTCTCGCGGTAGCGGCAGGGCATGTACCACCGCATCGCAGCGATACGTTGGACGAATTGTTGGCCGCGCCTGATCGTGATGCGTTGATCGAATGGCTACGCCATCAGCGCATGATTTACGCCGAAGGCGATTGGGTGTTGGTGCATGCGGGGCTGTTGCCGCAATGGACGGTAGCGCAGGCGCAGCATCTGGGTGCCGAAGTGGAAGCGGTGCTTAGGGGAGACCACTACCGAGATTTTCTCATGCACATGTATGGCAATCAGCCGGACCATTGGGATGACAATTTGCGCGGTATTGATCGGCTACGTGTTATCACCAACGCCCTGACGCGGTTGCGCGTATGCAGCCCAAGCGGCGTGATGGATTTCACGCATAAAAAATCGCCCGAGACGCGGCCTGCTGGCACCTTGCCCTGGTATGACGTGCCGGGGCGCAAAAGTGCGGATGCGAATATTGTGTTCGGCCATTGGTCAGCACTCGGGCTCAATGTGGGTAGCCGCCATGTTGCGCTGGACACAGGTTGCTTATGGGGCGGGCAGCTATCGGCTATACGACTGGAAGATCGGCAGGTTTTTCAGATACCTTGTGCGGGATTGGCAAGTTCAAGGCAGCTGCTATAGCGGCTTCGGCCTCTGAACAGAGTGCGCGCCGGGTTTTGCCGCGCGAATCGAGCGTGGCAAAATAATTTACCTGCGCGAATATTTTGCGCCGCGCCAAAATAGCGCGCATGGATCCGAGCAGGGTGATTTCGTCGGCATAGGCGGGGGCAGTGTCAATGCGACCATCATCGAATACATAACGAATACTCACCAAGGAGATGGGCTCGCCGTGATTGACCGCGACTTGAAACAGCGAAGGATGAAAGGCGCGCAGACGCAGCCCATTGGTGGTCGTGCCCTCAGGGAACAAGGCAAGGCAATCGCCTTGCGCTAATACCGCTTGGGCTTGGGTGACGATAGCCGCAGTGTGATGGCGTTTTTCGCGCTGGATAAACAGCGTACCACCCGCTTGCGCCAAATAGCCCACCACGGGCCAGCCGCGCACATCGGCTTTTGAAATGAAACGCAATGGCCGCACCGACAGTAACAGCCACACATCCATCCACGAAACATGATTCGAGACGAACATAACACCGCGAGTCTCCAGCGTGGGAGCAAGCCCTTGTACGCGCACTTCGATATTCAAAATCCGTAGCAGCTTGGCGGCCCAGGAGCGGATGATGCGGCTGCGTAACGGTTCGCGCGCAAAGCGCAATAGCGTACCCGCCGTCAGCACGCCTTGCACTAGGTGCAGACTCAAGCGACCCGCGCGCAGCAGTTGGATGAAGCCAGGCGTGATCGTCATTATTGGCCGCGCCCCGTTTGTAGCAACCAGGCGCGAAATTGCGCTAGCGGAAGTGGCGGCGTGATGAAATTACCTTGTATCGCATCGCAGCCAAACGCTTTTAAACGCAGCATCGTGGCTTCGTTTTCCACACCCTCGGCCACCACGCGCAGGTCGAGGTGATGCGCCAGATCAATGATCGAGCGTACGATATTTTCATCCCGAATATCGTGCAGCATGTGCTGGATGAAGCTGATATCAATTTTGAGTTCATCCACCGGCAAATGCTTGAGCCGCGCCAGCGACGAATAGCCCGTGCCAAAGTCGTCAATCGCCAATCGCACACCGATTTGTTTGAGATGATCCAGAATAGTTGCGCGGGCGCGCTGGTCGTCCATGATGGTGG
>JAYVBU010000342.1:0-2188 GCA_043750335.1 Betaproteobacteria bacterium
GATGTGGTGTTCGCGAAAGTTAATACGGAAGCAGAACAAGAACTCGCGGGGCATTTTCAAATTCGCTCTATCCCTACGCTGATGGTGTTCCGCGAAAAAATCATCATCTTCTCCCAGCCCGGCGCGCTGCCCGGCTCGGCGCTGGAAGAAATTATCGCCAAAGCAAAAACGCTAGACATGGATCAAATTCGTGCGGAAATCGCGGCAGAAGAACAAAAGCCTGCTTAATCAGATACAAACCTTTGCAACCACGGATGAACACGGATACACACGGATAAACCCCCAATATATTGTTGGACTTTCATCTGTGTTTATCCGTGTTTATCCGTGGTTAAAAAAGGGTTTATTCGGCGGTTCAATATTCTGTAGATCAAGTATCTTTCGGCAGCAATGCCAACACCTCACGTGCCAGTGGCACAGTTACTGGGCGTTTCACTTCCAACGAATAGCGGTCCAGCGCTTCCAGTACGGCCATTAACGATGGCAAATCCCGCTTCCATTGTTTCAACAAATACGCCACAACATCGTGTGGCAGGGTGAATCCACGGCCTTGGGCATGCCGCATCAACGCTTGCGCCTTATCCTCATCCGACAGGCTTTTCACTTGGAGCACCAAACCTTGTGCCAAGCGGCTGGCCACGTCTTGGCGGATATTCAAGTGCATGGGCGCATACGGCCCGCTGACGAGCAAGAGGCCGCTGCCATCGCGCAGCCGATTCATAATATTGAACAGACGGTTTTGACTGTCTGCGTCAAGTGCGAGCACATCGTCCACCAGCAACACATCGCACAGCGCAGCATCGTCTTCTGCACACATTGGCGCATCGCGCACCAAGCATGAGCGCAGGTGATGCGCGCTCGCTTGCGCTGCAAAGCCTTGCAGGAGATGGCTTTTGCCGCACCCTGTGCCGCCCCACAAATAGACGAAACGTTCGTGGCTAGCCCCTTCCAGTAGGGCGCGTAAGGTTGCCATCACCTCGCCATTCAAACCCATCACAAAATTTTGCAAGGTGGGCTGCGGCGGAGGGGCAATATCGAAAACCAGTTGTTTCATTCGGGTCGGTTTTTTTAACACAGCCGGTCAAAACCGGGGTTTGAGGTAAAATACGCAAAGACGGCACTTTAGCGGCCCACGACTCATAACTCAACCAGCGAGAACCACATCTTGACTTCGGCTACCCCCCCCAACTCCTTGAACTACCGCGACGCAGGCGTGGATATCGACGCCGGCGACGCCCTGGTAGAAAACATTAAACCGCTGGCCCGGCGCACGATGCGCCCCGAAGTAATGGGCGGCATTGGCGGGTTCGGTGCGCTGTTTGAGATGTCGAAAAAATTCCGCGAGCCGGTCTTGGTGTCGGGCACGGATGGTGTAGGCACTAAATTAAAACTCGCGTTTGAGATGAATAAACACGACACAGTCGGCATCGACTTAGTGGCGATGAGCGTGAACGACATTCTGGTACAAGGCGCAGAACCACTATTTTTCCTCGACTATTTTGCCTGCGGCAAGCTCGATGTCGCCACGGCTACCGATGTAGTCAAAGGCATCGCGCAAGGCTGCGAATATGCAGGCTGCGCCTTGATCGGCGGCGAGACGGCGGAGATGCCGGGCATGTACCCCGCAGGGGAATACGATCTCGCTGGCTTCGCGGTCGGCGCAGTAGAAAAAAGCCAGATCATCAATGGCAAAACTATCCAACCAGGCGATGCAGTGCTGGGCCTTGCCTCCAGCGGCGCGCATTCCAACGGCTACTCGCTCATTCGCAAAGTGCTGCAAATCACCGGGGCCGATCTCCAGGCTGATTTTCACGGGCGCACACTGGGTGAGACCATCATTGAACCTACGCGCATTTATGTAAAACCGCTCTTGGCGCTGATACAGGCCTTGCCAGTAAAAGGCATGGCGCACATCACCGGCGGCGGGCTCTTGGAAAATATTCCGCGCATCCTGCAAGATGGCCTGACAGCTCGACTCGACGCGGCACGCTGGCCCATGCCGCCGCTGTTCCAATGGTTGCAAACCATGGGCAACATCGAAACACGCGAACTGCACCGCACCTTCAACTGCGGCATCGGCATGGTGGTCGTGGTCGCCAGTAGCGATGCCGAACGCGCCATGCAATTACTGAGCGCAGCAGGTGAAACCGTGTACCGAATCGGCCAGATTGAAACGCGCAAAGACGGC
>JAYVBU010000343.1:0-10643 GCA_043750335.1 Betaproteobacteria bacterium
CAGTTGATTTTGTTTATGAAAGCGCATAACCCCACACCGGACGCGCTGTGGTTGGGCGTACGCATCGAGCGCAAGCTCGGTGACCGCGCCTCCGAATCCAGCTATTCGCAAATGTTGCGGCAACGTTTCCCAGTATCCAAGGAAAACCAGGCCTTGGCGGCCGGTCGATTTGAATGAACGAAAAAGCCCAACACGCACAGGACAGTCTGCCCGATCCAGAGCCACTCGCGACAGAAGAAGTGAGTGTGCCTGAGCCGCTGGCCCTGCCTACCTTGGGCGAGATGATGATTGCCGCGCGTGAGCACTTGAGTTTGAGCGCAGGTGATATGGCGCGCCAGTTGCGCTTGGGTTTAGGGCAAGTGGAAGCCCTGGAGGCTAATCGTTTCGATGTGTTGCCGGGCAATACGTTTGTGCGCGGTTTTATCCGCAATTACGCCAAGGCGGTGCAAGGCGAACCGGCTGATTTTATTGCAGCCTATGAGCGTAGCCGTCCGCAGATCACGCCCTCGGAGATCGTTTCGCAAAACGAACACATAGATTTCATGGCCAAGCCGATTCCTCAATGGGTGTGGTACGCAGGCGGTGTGGCGATTACAGCGGTTTTGCTGCCGGTACTGATTTATTTTGTTCTGCAAGATGATACGCCGCCTTCGCAGCCCGCAGCGCAAGGGGTGGTGGCCCCCAAGATTGTGGCGACGCAAACCGGCAGTAATGAATTGTCCTTACCCTTGCCGCCACCTCAATTGCTTTCATCCGGCGACTCGGTATTACTTGCGCCGATAAGTGAGGCGCAGACTAGTGCGGCTGAAGCGACTACGGCATCGAGTCCAAAAGCAGCCGATAGCGCGCTGCCGGGTGTGCTGATGCCGCCTGCGGCGCTGCCTAGTGCATCGAAAACGGGCGCGGCTACTGGCCCCGTGTTAAAAATAAAATTCGTGGGTAATGCCTGGGTAGAGGTGCTCGATAAATCCGGCAAGAAAATTTATTCTCAGTTGGGCCGAGCCGGGTCTGAATATGAGGTGCAGGGCCAGCCGCCTTTTTCCCTGGTCGTGGGTGATGCTTCGAGGGTGGTGATTATCTATAATGGCAAACTCGTAGATCTCACGCCACACGTGAAAAAAACCGTCGCCCGCCTGACTTTGGAGTAAGCATGCTGTACACCCATCACATTACGCGCCGTAAAAGCCGCCAGATCATGGTCGGCTCCGTGGCTGTTGGCGGCGATGCGCCAATATCCGTACAGACCATGACCAATACCGAGACCACTGACGTGGACGCGACGGTGGCGCAAATCGAGCGCGTTGCGAAAGTGGGTGTCGATATTGTGCGCGTGTCGATCCCCAGCATGGAAGCGGCAGAAGCTTTTGGTAAAATCAGAAAACGCTCACCCGTACCGCTGATTACGGATATTCATTTCGATTATAAAATTGCGCTGCGCGTGGCGGAGTTGGGCGCGGATTGTCTGCGTATCAACCCCGGCAACATCGGGCGCGAAGATCGCGTTCAAGCCGTGGTGCAATCGGCCAAGGATCATGGCATCTCGATCCGCATTGGCGTTAACGCGGGCTCTTTGGAAAAGGATTTGCAAAAAAAATATGGTGAGCCTACGCCCGAAGCGTTGGTGGAATCCGCTCTACGTCATGTTGAAATCCTCGAGCGGCTCAATTTTCCCAATTTCAAGGTGAGCGTGAAGGCGTCTGACGTGTTCATGGCGGTTGAGGCCTACCGACTGCTGGCGCAGCAGATCGAACAGCCCTTGCATTTGGGCATTACCGAGGCGGGCGGTTTTCGTTCGGGTGCGGTTAAATCATCGATTGGTTTAGGCATGCTGCTGGCGCAGGGTATTGGCGACACGATTCGCATTTCGCTCGCCGCCGACCCGGTAGAAGAAGTGCGCGTGGGTTTTGATATTTTAAAAAGCCTGCATTTACGCAAGAAGGGCGTAAACATCATCGCTTGCCCATCGTGCTCGCGCCAGGAATTCGATGTAATCAAAACCGTGAATCTTCTGGAAGAACGGCTCGATGACATCATGGAGCATCTGGATTTGGCCGTGATCGGCTGTGTCGTTAACGGCCCGGGCGAAGCGCGTGAAGCCGATATCGGCCTAGCAGGTGGACAACCCAATCTACTATACATCGGCGGCAAACCCAGCCATAAAGTAACTGAGGCCGAGATGGTGGACGAGTTGGAGCGCCAGGTGCGCGCCAAAGTCGCTGCGATGAAAGATGCAGTAGCGACGACCGGCAAGACGATCCCCATTAAAGCTGTCGTTTAACCCTACAATCACCCCACCCTACTGAAGGCACGGCATCTGCCGTGCGATGCATTCATGAGCAAACCCCTACAAGCGATCCGCGGGATGAACGACATCCTGCCTGCTAGCGCGCCACTCTGGCAGCATTTCGAACAAATCGTGCGTGACTGGTTGACGGCATACGGCTATCGCGAAATACGCATGCCGATAGTGGAACAAACTGGGCTCTTCAGTCGCGCCATCGGTGCTGTGACCGATATCGTCGAGAAGGAGATGTACACCTTCACCGACCATCTGAATGGCGAGAGCTTGACGCTGCGCCCGGAGGGCACAGCCTCTTGCGTACGCGCGGTGCTGGAACACAGTCTGCTGTTCGGCAGCCCACAACGCTTGTTTTATACCGGCCCGATGTTTCGCCATGAGCGGCCGCAGAAGGGGCGCTACCGACAGTTTCATCAAGTCGGCATTGAGTCATTAGGCTATGCCGGGCCAGACATGGACGCAGAGCATATCTTGATGACGGCGCGGCTATGGAAACTGCTCGGACTCAATGGCATTGAATTGCAAATCAACACCTTGGGCACGAGTGAAGATCGCGCGCGCCATCGCGCGCGCCTGATTCACTATTTGGAGGCGCATCTGGATCAGTTGGACGATGATGCCAAACGCCGTTTGCATACCAATCCGCTGCGTATCCTCGACAGCAAAAACTCGGCGCTGCAAGCGATCATCACCGCCGCGCCCAAGTTGCTGGATGATCTGGATGAAGTATCACTCAAGCATTTTGAGGCACTGCAAGCACTGCTGCGCACGGCGGGAATTTCTTTTACGATCAATCCGCGTTTGGTGCGCGGTTTGGATTACTACAACTTCACCGTGTTCGAATGGGTGACAGATCAATTGGGTAGTCAGGGCACTGTCTGCGCCGGTGGCCGCTACGATGGATTGGTGGAGCAATTGGGCGGCAAACCATCCCCCGCCTGCGGTTTTGCCATGGGCGTTGAGCGTTTGTTGGCCTTGATGGAAGCGCAGGGTATCGCGCCCATCCCTCCCGCCCCGGATGTGTATCTCGTGCATGTAGGTGATGAGGCGGATGCAGTAGCGATGCATATTGCCGAGCAATTGCGCGATGCTGGTTTAAGCGTGGTGCTGCATTGCGGTGGGGGCAGCTTTAAATCACAAATGAAAAAGGCGGATTCAAGCGCTGCGCGCTTTGCCATCATTCTCGGCGAGGATGAGGTGAGATCAGGCGTGGTGAGTTTGAAATCCCTGCGTGTGCAAGCAGAGCAGGTATCGGTTGCGATAGCAGAAGTCGCGCCCTTGGTGCGCGGTTAAATATTTTTTGATGGAGAATAGACATGGCATTAGACCTGGAAGAGCAAGAACAAGTCGATGAACTGAAAGCTTGGTGGAAAGCGCATGGCAGCAAGGTTGTCATCGGTGTGACGGTGTTTGTATTGTCTGTCGCTGGGTGGCGCGGATGGGATGCCTATCAAGTCAAACAGACCAACGATGCAGCGGCGCTGTTTGATAGTTTGCGTAAGGAACTCGCGACCAATGACACCAAAAAAATTCGCGAAGCGGCGGGGCAATTAATCGAGCGCTTTCCACGCACGGTGTATGCCATCGACGCGGCGATGATCGCGGCGAAGGTCAATTTTGAATCGGGTGATTCCAAGAGTGCTAAAGCCCAATACCAGTGGGTGATTGTGAATGCTAAGCAAGATCAATCAAAAGATTTGGCGCGGCTACGGCTCGCAGTGGTTTTGCTGGATGAGGCCAATTATCTTGATGCGATGAAGCAATTGGACGGCGCACATGATCCCGCATTCGCACCGCTGTTCAGCGACCTGAAAGGTGATGTGTATTCCCTGCAAGGTAAATCGAAAGAGGCGCGTAGCGCGTATCAGGCGGCCATCGCTAAAATGCCAAAAGACAGTCCGTTCAAAAATTTCGTGCAAATTAAGCTGGACGCTTTGGGAGAGCAGGGATGAAGCGCGCGCTGCTAGGCGTGGTGATGCTTGGCATGCTGGGCGGCTGTCAAACCATCAGCCAAACCGTGACCGGCTGGTACGACGATATTTTTAGTTCCAGCAGCAAAAAAAATCTACCTGCACCCCTGGTTGATTTTAAAGCCAGTGTCGAGGTAAAACCACGCGCGAGTAGCAGCATCGGCGGTGCGGGTGCATTTGTATTTACGCCTCTGTTGAATAAAGATGGACTGTTCGTAAACGGCTTTGACGGAAAATTGGCGCGGTTTGAGGCCGATACATTGAAAGAGCAGTGGCGCGTTGATGCAGGCAAAAAATTATCCGGCGGTACGGGTGCGGGCGAAAACTTGGTCGTAGTCGGTACGCAAAAAGGAGAAGTGCTAGCGTATGACTATAAAGGCCAAGCGCTATGGCAGGCGCGCGTATCGAGTGAAATCTTAAGCCCGCCGCAAATCGCGGGGGGGTTAGTGCTAGTGCGTTCGGGTGATGGCCGCATTTATGCATTGGATGCAAAAGACGGTACGCGCAAATGGTTGTATCAACGTGCGACCCCGGCGTTGACCGTGCGCAGTTTCGGCGGTTTGATGATCGACAAGAATGGCGTCTTCGCAGGTTTTGGCGGCGGCAAGTTAGTGGCCTTGGATTTGAATAGCGGTAATGTGGGTTGGGAAGTTTCCGTGGCGCTGCCGCGTGGTGTGTCAGAGTTGGAGCGCATCGCCGATGTCACCAGCAATGCGGTAACCGACGGACGTCAAGTGTGCGCGGTGGCGTTTCAGGGGCGTGTCGCCTGCTTTGAAATACAAAATGGCAATGTGATTTGGGCGCGCGATATTTCCAGTATCGCGGGTATGGCAATGGATGCGCGCAATGTCTATGTGGTGGATGTAAATGGCGCGGTGCACGCGATGGATAAAGCCACCGGCGGCTATGTGTGGAAGCAGGACAAACTCGCCAACCGCCAGCTCTCCACCCCCTTGATCTATCGCGGCTATGTCGTGGTCGGTGACTTGCAAGGTTATGTGCATTTCATCTCGCGCGAAGATGGCGCTTTCGCGGCGCGAATCAGTACCGACGGTAGCCCGATCCGTGCCCAGCCGCAGGCGCTCACAGACGGCGTGTTGGTGCAGACTAAAAATGGCGGGCTGTTTGTGCTTGGCTTGAATTGATTTTGAAATCACGGATGAACACCGATACACAGCGCGCAGCCTGCCCTCCGGGGTACGGATTATTTAAATCTGCTGTGGTTTTATCTGTGTTCATCCGTGTTCATCCGTGGTTACCCAGTTTATGAAACCTACCATCGTTATCGTCGGCCGCCCCAATGTGGGCAAGTCCACGCTCTTTAATCGACTGACCAAAACGCGCGATGCTTTGGTGGCAGATATGCCAGGCTTGACCCGCGATCGCCACTACGGTCACGGCGTAGTCGGCGGTAAGCCCTATTTGGTCGTGGATACGGGTGGTTTTGAGCCGGTGGCGAAGGATGGCATCTTGCACGAAATGGCGCGCCAAACATTGCTTGCGGTGGATGAAGCGGACGCCATCGTATTTCTGCTTGATGCGCGCCAAGGCTTGACCGCGCAAGACAAAGTCATTGCCGATACCTTGCGCCGCTCTGGCCGCCCCTTATGGCTTGCGGTCAATAAAGCCGAGGGCATGCGGCGCGATGTGGTGACAGCGGAGTTCTTTGAGTTGGGGCTGGGCGATCCCGTGGCGATTTCCTCTAGCCACGGCGAAGGCGTACACGACTTGATGGAGTTGGTGCTCGAAGCTTTCCCTGAAGAACAACCCGACGAAGCAGCGATCAAGCACCCTAAAATCGCCATTGTTGGCCGCCCAAATGTAGGCAAAAGTACCTTGGTGAATAGCCTGCTGGGGGAAGAGCGCATGATTGCATTCGATGCGCCGGGCACCACGCGCGATAGCATCTACGTCGATTTCGAACGTGACGGCAAGCAATATACCTTGATCGACACGGCGGGCGTACGCAAGCGCGGCAAGGTGTTCGAGTCGATTGAAAAATTTTCCGTGATTAAAACGTTGCAAGCGATTGAAGACGCTAACGTGGTGGTGCTGGTGGTCGATGCGCAATTGGATATTTCCGAGCAGGACGCGCATATCGCTGGCTTTATTCTCGAAGCGGGGCGGGCCTTGGTGGTCGCCGTGAATAAGTGGGATGGGCTCGATAACTATGCGCGCGAGCGCATTAAAGCGGAATTGTTGCGTAAGCTGAATTTCTTGAGCTTTGCCATGTTTCACCATATATCCGCCTTAAACGGCACCGGCATGACCCCGCTATTGAAATCCATTGATGTGGCGTATCAGGCCGCGATGGCAAAACTGCCCACGCCACGCTTGACGCGCATTTTGCATGATGCGGTTACCGCGCATCAACCGCCAAAATCCGGGCCTTTCCGCCCCACGCCGCGCTATGCGCATCAAGGTGGGCAGAATCCCCCGGTGATTGTGGTGCATGGCACAGGCGTGATGCATATTGCCGATTCCTATAAACGCTATTTGGAAAATGCGTTTCGTCAGGCGTTCAAATTACAAGGCACACCGCTGCGTGTGCAATTCAAACAAGGCGGCAACCCCTTCGCTGACAAGAAGCCCAAGCCCCCCACGCTGAGCGAAGAAAATGCCCGCCGGCGCGCCAAGCGCGTCTCGAAAAAGCGCTATGGCGGCTAGCTTGGGCACACCCTACTAAAAGGCTGCAACAGCATGTTTTTTTGAGTATAAATATACTCAATTTTTAATAAACCCAGCCGTTATAGTTGGGATGAATTTCACTATTTATCCCAATGCCCGACCCACGCATTAACGTCTCCCCCGTTACGCCTCCCTCACTGATTCAATTGGGTCGGCGCGGGCTACAACTGCTTGGCCTGACAGCCGCATTGCTAGTCAGTTTGTGGTTGTGGATGTCGTGGAATGGCACACGAACGCTGCAACTTCAACGCATGACGGTTGCGGTAACCCTCGCTGCCAATCATTCTCAAAGTTACCTCGATACAGTGGAGGGGCACATCGAGACGCTCACGCTTTTGATACGGCAGAACGATGCGTTAAATCATCCGCGCATCGCTTATTCCTTGCTCACTGATTTTAAAGCGCGGCATAGTGATTTGGGCGGCGCAACCTTGATTGATCCATCAGGACAAATGCTCGTTTCGACTGCGCAAAAGAGTAATGTCCGATTACCCAACGTCTTGGAAAATCCAGATTGGCGCGCAGATTTTGTCAACAATCTGCAGGCCTCTGGGATGTCGATGAATCGCCCTCAGCGCGGTTATTTGCTAGAAACTTGGCTCATGCCCTTGCGCTACACGGTGCGCAACCAGGCTGGTCAAGCAGAATTTCTCATTCAAACCTCCATCCTGATGGAGCGGCAACAGTCCCTCTGGTCCAATCTAGGCTTGCAACCAGGCGCGCAAATTGGCTTGATGCGTGAAGATGGTGTACTGCTTTCCATGTGGCCAATGAGCAGCGTCAAGTTTGATCCCAAGTCGTTTGAGATGAAACCGCTGACAGTGGCCCTGCAAAAAAATCTCGCCAATGGATTTTTTAAAATCCCAGCCCAGCGCTGGCTCGAAGATCGCGAAGGCGTTTATCAACGTTTGCGCAACTATCCCACCTATGCTTTTCTATCCGTCTCTAACAGCGTTTTGTTGGATTTGTGGTGGAAGAGCGTACAGCTTCCAATCTATTTGTTGCTTCTCTTATTTGCTTTTGGCGGTGTGGCATACGCGGCTTACGCCAAGCGCTTCGCGTTGCGCATGCAGTTTATCCAAGTTGCACTCGGACGCGGCGGACTGCGTGACACGATGCGCCTCCCCTCTAGCGGTGTGCGCGAGATTGATGAGCTATGCGCCGCGCTGGCCGATACCCAAGGCAAATTGAATGCTGCGGCGAAAAACCGCGAACATCAATTATTGGCGGCGGCGGATGCCGGCACTTATACCGTGCGTCTAAGAGATGGCGTTTTGCTGCAAGCCGACGCTGGGTTTATGTCCATGTTGGGACGCCACCGGGACGAAGTTATTGGCCGCGCTTGGGCCACCTTGTTTGAACAGGGCGATGGGACCGACGGCGCCAGCTCCGGAAGTTTTCCAAACCAAGAACTATCGCTGCGCGTGTTGCGTTTCAAACATGGAAGCGGCAAGCCGGTGTGGCTATCCCTGGCGGAATATGTCGATACCTCTGAAGGTGAGCCACTGCGCCAGGGCTTGGCGATCAATGTCAGTCAACGCGAAGAATTGTTGGCCAAAATGGAATCGCATTCGGAGCGATTACGCGCGTTGTGGCTGCTCGCGACAGAGCGTGATTCGCTCGATATGACCAAGGTCAAACAAATGCTGCGCTTGGGCTTGGACACCTTAGGCATGGAATTGGCCATGATCGCTGAGGTCGAGGCGGGCTTACTGCATATTCGCTATTTGGTGAGCAATTTTTCCTTATTCGAAGAGGGTATGTCGGTGCCGGTGATGGATAGCTTATGCCACGACACGCTTCGGTCAAAACGCAGTCTCATTATTGATAATGTGCCCATGCATCCGGTCTATCGCGCTAACCAGACCGCGATTCAACGGGGCATCAAGGTCTATGCGAGTGTGCCGATTTGGGTTGGCGATCAAATATACGGCACACTGGTCTTTTTAAGCCGAACGCTAGGCGAGCGGCCGCTTAGCGACGAAGACAAGGTCTTTATCGAATTGCTCGCGGCATGGTTCGGAAAGGCGATGTTCGAGCAACGCCAACGCCAAATTCTGGAAACCATGGCCATGACGGATAGCCTGACAGGGCTACCTAACCGCCGCGCGGCAGATGCGCGGCTCAATGTCGAATTTGCGCGTGCCAAGCGAACTGAAGGACCCTTTACCATTGTGATTTGTGATTTGGATCGTTTTAAGCTCATCAACGACCATTTTGGGCATGATGTGGGCGACGAGGTGCTCAAGCATATAGGTGTTGTTTTGCAAACTGCATTGCGTGAGAGCGATTGGGTTGCGCGCTGGGGTGGAGAAGAATTTATTTTATTCCTGCACGAATCAACCGGCCAGGAAGCGTTCAATACCATGGAGCGTTTGCGTGAGGAAATCAAGGCGCGCCCGCTGGCGACACAGCACGGCAACTTGGAATTGACCGCTAGCTTTGGCATCGGCAGTTACCGCGACAACGAAGCCGATATCACCAATGTATTGGCCGAAGCGGATGGTTGTCTGTATGAGGCAAAGCGCCGAGGACGTGATCGCGTGATGATGAGCGAGGCGGCGACCAAAGGCTTGCTATGGCAGGCCGGCATGCTGCAACGCGCGTTGCAGGAGCAGCGCATTGTCGCGGCCTACCAAGTCATGGTTGATCTCAATACTGGCGCGGTAGTCGCGGATGAAGCCTTGGCGCGCTTGATTCAGCCTGACGGAAAAATATTGCCCGCAGCCGATTTTGTCGAGGCGGCTGAGGGTATCAACTTGATCCATGTGGTGGACGACGTCATCGCGCGCAGCGCACTCGAGCGCTGTTGCGGCAGGCGACAATGTGACCCGCAGGATAACGTTGTCCATTTCATCAATCTTTCGCCGCAGTTTTTGGCGCGGCGTGATTTGCTCGATGCCTTGCTCCAAGATGCGAAGGAAATGTCGCAGCGCACCGGCGTGAAATTTGCCGCGCGTCAGCCCGTGGTGTTCGAAATTACCGAGCGCCAATTGCTGGAAGACTTTGGCGCCATGCGCGAGGACTTGAAGCATTTGCTGGCGTATGGATTTCGCTTGGCGCTGGACGATTTCGGCAGCGGTTACTCGTCCTTCCTTTACTTGGCCGAATTGCCCATCAGTTTTATCAAAATAGAAGGTTGGATGGTGCGCAATATGCAGTACAACGACCGTATTTTGAGCATGGTAAAAAGCGTCGTATTGCTAGCTAAAACGCTTGGTATTACCACCATCGCAGAGTGTGTCGAGGATGCCAGGACGGCGGAAATCCTGCGCGACATGGGGGTGGATTGGGCGCAAGGCTATTACTTTGGTTACCCGGCTTTAGAAACAATGGGAACTTCTGCGCAAGCCATTCAGTCATAACCCCGTATTTTTCTACAAAAACAATGGTTTTTTACTATCATTGATTTTGCATGTCGTGCCCCCATTCATCAAAAGCGGATAACCGCAATCGGCACCAGCCTGTGGCGGCGGTCTTGCCGTTGGAATATACTGGGCCAGCATTTTTTAACTCACTCACAAGAAAGGGAGAAGCCATGAGCGGGAAAGGGCAATTACTACAAGACCCGTTTTTAAATACCCTACGCAAAGAGCATATTCCGGTGTCGATATACCTCGTCAACGGCATCAAGCTCCAAGGACAGGTCGAATCGTTCGATCAATACGTAGTGTTACTTAAAAATA
>JAYVBU010000344.1:0-4911 GCA_043750335.1 Betaproteobacteria bacterium
GGCGGAGCGGAGCGCTTTGTGTCCCGCGCCATGGATGCACTCAAGACTCAAGGTGCATCCATTACCCTGCTGACGCGCAAATGGGAGGGCGAAGGTGAAGCGTTGATTTGTAACCCGCTTTATTTAGGCAGCTTGTGGCGCGATTGGGGCTTCGCGCGCTGTGTGTGCCGCACACTCGCCCAGCAGGATTTCGACTTGGTGCAATCACACGAACGCATCAATTGTTGCGACATTTATCGCGCCGGCGACGGCGTACACCGCGAGTGGCTCGTGCAACGCAGCCGTGTATTAGGCGCTTGGAAACGCCTTGGCCTGCGCTGCAACCCCTATCACCGCTACACGCTCGCGGCGGAGCGTCGCCTGTTCGCCTCGCCCAAATTAAAAGCGGTGATTTGCAACTCGCGCATGGTTAAAGCGGAAATCATGCAGCACTTCGACATCGCAGAAGACAAGCTGCGCGTGATTTATAGCGGGGTGGATTTGGACGCTTTTCATCCGCGCCTTAAAGACCAATACCGCCAAACGGTTCGCGCCCGACTCGGCATCCCCGAACACGTCACACTTTTTCTTTTCGTCGGATCCGGCTTCGAGCGCAAGGGGCTGGCGGCGGCCTTGCGCGCGCTACCGTCCAACGCTTACCTCGCTGTGGCGGGACATGATCGGCGCGCGCTTGATTACACGCGCTTGGCCGCGCAGCTTGGCATTGCTGATCGGGTGCGCTTTCTCGGGCCGCAGCAGGATGTGAAACCCTATTACGGCGCGGCTGATGCGCTGGTGCTGCCGACGCTGTACGACCCCTTTCCCAATGTCGCGCTTGAAGCGCTGGCATGCGGATTGCCGATCATCACCAGCACAAAGTGTGGCGCGGCAGAATTGCTCGCGCACACCGGTTTGATAGTAGATGCCTTAGACATACCTGCACTCTGTACCGCAATGACGGCTTTACTCGATCAACATCGCCGCGCCGCATTAGGCGAACAAGCCCGTCGCTTGGCTTGCGACTACGGCTTGGCCGCCATGGCCGACAACCTGCTCCTGCTGTATGGCGAGTTGATTCCCCGCGCCGGGGTATAATCCATTTTTTTCAATTCCCGCCTCTGAATGACGCCCGAACGATCTAGCAAAGAACTCTACTTTCGGCTGCTCAAATACGTTACCCCGTATTGGCGTATGTTTGCCATTGCGGTGCTTGCACTAGCCGCGTCCGCCGCGACAGAAGCAGGTTTTCCCGCGCTGCTCAAATCACTGCTTGATGGCAGCTTTGTCGAAAAAGACCCCGCCACGATAGAAATGATGCCGCTGTTGTTAGTCGGCATCGTTTTGCTGCGCGGCCTCGCTGATTTTGCCAGCCGCTACGCCATGAGTTGGGTCTCCAACAAAATGGTCATGGATTTGCGCGATGCCATGTTCAAGCGCCTAGTGACCCTGCCCACCCGTTTTTACGACGAGCATGCTTCTGGCAACTTGATCGCCAGCATCGCCTTCAACGTCACCGCCGTGACTGACGCAGGCACATCCGTCATCACCATTCTGGTCAAAGACATTCTCACCCTACTCGGCTTGCTCGGTTACATGCTGTATCTGGATTGGAAGCTCACACTGATCGCACTCACCGTTACCCCCTTGATCGCGCTGATTGTGCGCGCGGTCAGCCGTCGCATTCGCGGCGTGAGCCGCAGCGCGCAATCAGCGATGGGGCGCATCACGCATGTGCTGGAGGAGGCGATCCAGGGTCATCGCGTGGTCAAAATTTTTGGCGGGCAGGACTACGAAAAACAACGTTTCACCAGCGCCATCAACCATGCGCGCTTGTTGAATTTGAAACAAGTCATCGCCTCCTCCATTAGCGTTTCCACGACTCAGCTATTAGCCGGTATTTCCATTGCAGTGATTTTGTTCATCGCCACGCGCAATAACCAGTTAACGGTCGGCGGCTTCGTCTCCTTTCTCACCGCCATGCTAATGCTGCTCTCACCACTCAAACGCTTAACCAGCGTGAGCGAACCTTTCCAACGCGGACTCGCTGCGGCTGAAATGATTTTCGATTTACTAGACCAAGTGCCCGAGCGCGATACAGGTACGCACACGGTCGAACGGGTGCGCGGCGAAATCGCTTTCGAGCAGGTCAGCTTGGCCTATGAACGCAGCACACAGCGCGCACTGGACCAGATTACCCTCGCGATACGTGCAGGTGAAACGGTTGCCCTGGTCGGCGCGTCGGGCGGTGGCAAAACCAGCTTGGTCAACCTGATCCCGCGCTTTTACCACCCGACATCAGGCCGGATTTTGGTCGATGGACATGACCTTGAAGCCATTACCCTGGAAAGCCTGCGCGACAATATCGCCCTGGTGAGCCAAGACGTGGTGCTGTTCAACGACACCGTCGCCGCCAATATCGCCTATGGTCAAAAACACCCGCCCAGCGAAGCCGAGATCATGGCAGCCGCAGAAGCCGCACACGCGATGGAGTTTATTCGCGACATGCCGCAAGGACTCCACACCGAAATCGGCGAGCGCGGGGTGCGCCTCTCCGGTGGCCAACGCCAGCGCCTCGCCATCGCGCGCGCGATTTTAAAAAACGCACCGATTCTAATTCTGGACGAGGCGACCTCGGCGCTCGACTCCGCCTCCGAGCGCCATGTGCAGGCCGCTTTAGAAACGTTGATGCAAAACCGCACCACCATCGTCATCGCGCATCGCCTCTCCACGATTGAAAAAGCGGATCGCATCGTGGTGCTGCAAAAAGGCCGCATTGTCGAAATCGGCCCTCATGCCGATTTGCTCGCGCAAAATGGCGTGTATGCCAAGTTGCACCAAATCCAATTCTCTCAGGGCGAGATGCCCAGTGCTGCGTCATGACGCGCAACCCCTTGCACATCGTGCATACCGAGTCCTCACTCGGCTGGGGGGGGCAAGAAATCCGCGTACTGACCGAAGCCATGGGCATGATCCAGCGCGGCCATGCGGTCACCCTGATCGCGCCCCCCACCGCGCGTATTTTTCACGCGGCGGAAGAACGCAATATCCCGGTCGTAGCACTCCCTATCGGACGCAAAAAATTATCCGGCGTACTTGCGCTGCGACGCTGGCTTAAAGCGCACCCCTGCGACATCATCAACACCCACAGCTCCACTGATAGTTGGTTGTCGGCCTTGGCCACGCAAAGCATGCGCGCTGCCCCGCCGCTGGTGCGCACACGCCATATTTCTGCCGCCATTCCCGACAACGCCGCAACGCGCTGGCTCTACCAATCGGCCACCCGTTATATCGCCACCACCGGGGAGCGGCTGCGCCAACAGCTCATCAAGGACAATGGCTACGATGCATCGCGCATCACCTCCGTACCCACCGGCATCGACACCGACCGCTTCGTACCCGGCAACCGCACCATCGCGCGCGGGCAGCTAAACCTGCCTGTAAACGCACCCATTGTCGGCATCGTCGCAACCCTACGCAGCTGGAAAGGGCATACGTATTTATTGGATGCCTTCGCGCGCTTAGCCGACCCCACCACCTTGCTGCTCATCGTCGGCGACGGGCCGCAACGGCACAATCTGGAACGCGAAATCGAAAAATTACACCTCACCGGGCGCGTACTGATGCCCGGTAACCAGCGCGACGTCGCGCCCTGGCTCAATGCGATGGATGTATTCGTCTTGCCCTCGTATGCCAACGAAGGCGTACCGCAAGCGTTGATGCAAGCCATGTCCTGCGGTCTGCCGGTCATTAGCACGCCCATCGGCAGCATCACCGAGGCAGTGCAAGATGACGTGTCCGGTCGCATCGTGCCTGCACGCGACCCCGCGCAACTACACCAGGCAATCCAAGCACTATTCAACGACCCCGAACGCAGCGTAGCCTTCGGCGCGGCAGCGCGCAGAACCGCCATCGAACGCTTCGGCGTTGATGCCATGTTGGATAAAATGGAGGCGATTTTTATTCGGGCTGCGTGCCATGGCTAGCGCATAAGCCATCAACCTGACACAACGCACTACAAACATATGGATTCCCACCCCCCACGGATTCTTGTCATTATCGCGTCCCGGATTGGCGACACCTTGCTCTCGACACCCGCAATTCGGGCTATCGCCCAAGCTTACCCCGGCGCAGATATCACCTGTCTTGGACATCCCAAACGAATAGGCATACTCGACCACCTTCCCTTCATTAATCGCATCGGCACGATTACTAAAAATCGCGCCCCGTGGATGGGCCGTTTTGGTGGTCGGCGTTTTGACTGGGCAATCGTCTATGGTTTCGACCCTGCCCTGCTTAAATATGCATTGCGCGTTTCGGATAAAGTAGTCGCCTTCCGTCAACCCGACCCCAAAATCGATGCCTGTCTTTTTCGATCCGTGGCGCTACCCGAATCCCAACGAACCCATGCAGCCATCATGTCACTCGCTCTCCCAGCCGCGATGGGGGTTCCTCCTGCCGGGCTAAACTTGGCCTACCACGTGACCGACGCTGAACAAAAGTGGGCGAAAACGACTCTTAAATATCTACCCACCGGTACTTTTCCATTGATTGGTTTGCAACTTACCAGCTTCCCAACCAAGGCCTATCGTGACTGGCCCTTGGAACACTTTATTGCTTTATGCGATCACATTTGCGAACAGTATCCGCGCGCCCATTTTCTTATCTTTGGCAGCAAACATCGGCTTGAAAAAGCACGGAGTGATGCACTGCATCAACATTTCCTCGATAATTCAAGTTTATTTACTGGCCTCTCCCTAAGAAAAACTGCCGCACTAATGACCCAACTTAATCTCTACATTGGCGTGGACACCGGCCCCTCGCACATAATGGGTAGCCTGCACCGCCCTTTAGTTGTGCTCTATCACCCCGCGCTTCATAGTGGCCTCTATGGCCCGCTGGAACACCCATGCTTTTATCCGGTGGATCATCCTC
>JAYVBU010000345.1:0-10626 GCA_043750335.1 Betaproteobacteria bacterium
GGCTGCATCAACGATCCCATATGGCCGCCCGCAAGCGCAAAGCCACCCAGAACCGAGGCCAACACAATAATATAACCGACGATGACAAACATGAATTCTGGCCTCGCTCATCCAGTAAGGTAGGAATTAGCAGCTCGGCCACGCACAGAGAGGATGGATATATTCCCAACTTCCGCGAATGAAACTCAGGCGGGAGGTACCGACGTAGCTATTGCCTGGATATAACTACGTCAAATTTCGGCAATGCTTTAGATCAAAACCAGTGTTTACCCAACATTGCGATGAAAACAACGCAAATACCGATACTTAGATTGACGCCAATCAGTACGCGTATCTGGGCCAGTGCAGCACCGGCAGGTTTCCAGTCTTGAGCGGCAACACGCCGTTTTAAGCGTTTGTAGAGTGCGAAATACACGTGGGCAAATATCAGCATCATGATGATGCCCAAGCCCAGCATGATGAGTATGTTCACCCCCACTGCCCCAAAACCACCGTAGATGGCGATCAAATAAAGCCCACTACCCAGGAGTAATAATATCGAAAGCCAAACCCAGGGGAAAAAATGCTCAAACGTCGCCGCCCATAATGACAAGCGCTGTGGCGGCTCCAAGGTTTGCATGGCAGCCGGGCGCAAAGCCGTGTAGGCAAAAAACATGCCGCCGACCCACACTACGACGCTCAAGAGATGTAATAACAAAGCGATTCCTTGATCCATTTTGCACTCCTATCTGATTAAAATTCTCGCCACCGGCCCGAAGCTGCGGCGATGTTCGGCAATGACGCCATGCGCGAGTAGAGCTGCCAGATGCACAGGCGTTGGGTAGCCCTTGTGTTGATCGAAACCGTATTGAGGGAAACGCGCATGCAATAAGCGCATCTCCGCATCGCGAGCAGTTTTTGCCAGAATAGACGCCGCTGAAATCTCTGGAACCGTGGCGTCGCCCTTGATAATGGCCTCTGCGGCCATCGCAAGTTTAGGACAGCGATTGCCGTCGATGAGCGCGCGCGTGGGTTGTGGCATCAATCCGGCCACTGCGCGCTGCATGGCGAGCAGAGTGGCTTGCAGAATGTTGATCTGGTCTATCTCTGCGGCGCTTGCGCTGGCTATCGACCAAGCGAGCGCATTTTGTTTGATTTCAATTTCTAAGTGCTCGCGCCGTTTTTCTGATAGTTTTTTAGAATCCGCCAAGCCAAGGATGGGGCGCGCCGGATCGAGAATCACGGCGGCGGCGAACACCGCACCGACCAAAGGGCCGCGCCCTGCTTCATCCACACCGCACACTAGCATGCGCCGCGCGCCTTTAGCAGACCGATGATGGCGTCGCTGGCGCGTTGCGCGGTGTTTTGGCGTAATTCCAAATGCATGCGATCAAATTCCGCGATTAAATTTTCGCGCGCGGTCTTGTCCTCAAGCCAGGTTTGCAGCGCGTGCGCTAAATGCTCAGGAGTGGCCTGGTCTTGCATTATTTCCGGGACGATAAAGCGTCCGGCCAACACATTGGGTAAGCCAAAATACGGCAGGTAAAACATGCGTTTGACAAAAAAATAGGTGAGCTTGGGAATGCGATAAGTAATGACCATGGGGCGTTTAAGTAAGGCCGCTTCCAGGGTTGCCGTGCCGGATTTAACCAACACGCAATCGGCAGCGCACATCGCCTCCTGGGCGTGGCCGAATAAAATGGTGAGCGGCAGTTCTTGCGCCTGATTGCGATAGATCGCCGCTTCAAAAATTTGACGCGTTTCCTTGGTCGGAAGCGGTGCCAAAAATTGTATTCCCGGAATCAATGTTTGCAATCGTTGTGCCGTTTGCACAAAAAGATCGGCATGCAGGTGCAGTTCACTGCGACGACTACCCGGCAACAGGGCCACGATCTGCGCGCTTTGGCTTAGCTTGAGTTGTTCGCGCACATCGACACGATTGTCCTCTAGCGGAATCGTGTCGGCCATGGGGTGGCCGACATAAGTGGCGGCAATACCCGCCTGATCGTAAATTGATTTTTCAAACGGATACAAAACCAGCATGTGATCTACCGCGCGCTTGATCTTGTGAATGCGCTTGCCACGCCAAGCCCAGATCGAAGGGCTAGCATAGTGCATGGTGGGAATGCCTCGTCTGCGCAGGGCGCGCGCTACGCCAAAATTGAAATCTGGCGCATCCACGCCAATGAACACATGGGGTTGAAACGCGATTATTTTTCGCTTCAACTCGCGGCGCATGGCGAGAAGCGAAAACAAGTTTCGGATCACTTCATGAAAGCCGATCACCGATAATTTTTCGATGGGAAATAGGGTGCGGACACCCGCAGCGATCATTTTAGGACCGGCGATGCCCATAAACTCGACTTGCGGCAGGCGTTCGCGCAGGGCAGCCACGAGATGGCTGCCTAACAAATCCCCCGACGCTTCGCCAGCGACAATCGCAATGCGTATCTTGCCCATTGCAACTTAACGAATAATGCCGCGCGTTGATATCGCGAGAAAATCGAGGATCAATTGCACCTCGGGATGCTCTTGCGCTTGATCCAACAACGCTGCTTTGGATTCTTCCAGGGTCAGGCCTTTACGAAATAGCGTTTTATATGCCTGCTTCACCGCCGCGATGGCTTCAGGTGAAAAGCCTCTACGCCGCAAGCCTTCACTATTGATGCCGTTTGGCTTCGCGCCGTCACAGCCAGCCGCCATGACATACGGCGGCACGTCTTTGTACACCGCCGTGCTCACCGCCGTAATCACATGCGCGCCCACTTTGCAAAATTGGTGGACCCCGGTAAAGCCGCCGAGTATGACGTGATCGTCAATTTGCACGTGTCCCGCGAGTGAGGCGTTGTTGGCAAAAATCGTGTGGTTTCCGATTACGCAATCATGTGCGATGTGTACGTAAGCCATGATCCAGTTATCGTTGCCGATGCGGGTGACGCCTGCATCTTGGATCGTGCCCAGGTTGAAGGTGCAAAATTCGCGTATGGTGTTGCGGTCGCCAATTTCCAGGCGCGTGGGTTCGCCCGCGTATTTTTTATCCTGTGGCACTTCGCCCAGCGAGACGAATTGAAAAATTGTGTTATCGCGCCCTATCTGCGTGTGGCCTTTTATTACCGCATGCGAACCGACCTGTGTGCCGTCGCCCAGCACAACATGCTCGCCAATAAGGCTGTACGGGCCAATGCTGACATCCGCCCCAAGATGGGCGCGCGGGTGGACGATTGCGCTGGGATGAATCATGCTGCGTTACGCACCGTGCACATTAATTCGGCAACCGCTACAACGGTCTCGTTCACAGTCGCCTTGGCGGTGTATTTCCAAATGCTTTTAATCGAGCGTTGAAAATGCACTTCCAAACGCAGCTGATCGCCAGGGACAACCGGTTTTTTGAAGCGCGCACCGTCGATGCCGACGAAATAGTAAACTGAATTTTCTTCCGGTTTTTTGTCCGCTGATTTGAATGACAAGATGGCCGCTGCTTGCGCCATTGCTTCTAATATCAGTACACCCGGCATAACAGGATGATTGGGGAAATGGCCGGGAAAAAATGGTTCGTTAATCGACACATTCTTGAGCGCGACGATGCGAACGCCCGGCTCGATCAACTCGACCCGATCCAGCATCAGGAAGGGGAAGCGATGCGGCAGGTATTGCATGATTTCTTGAATTTCCATTGCGTTCACGATGGTTTCCTTTCGATTGCTTTAATTTTTTCTTCCAATTCGCGTACGCGGTCCACCAGCTCTTCCACACGCCTCAAATACACGACCTGTTTTAACCACTCTCGATGCGGCATTGCAGCCCACATAGCGCTATACGTACCCGCTTCATTCAGCGTTTTTGTCACCATCGTGCCGGGCGATACGGTGCTGCCAGCAGCGATGTGCATGTGGCCGACGATCATCGCAGCGCCCCCGATTCGACAGCCTTTTCCGATGATGGCGCTGCCGGCGATGCCGGCACATGCGGCGATGGCGGTGTTTTCACCGATGCGAACGTTATGCGCCACTTGCACCAAATTATCAATTTTCACGCCAGATTCAATCACCGTATCGTCCAGCGCCCCGCGATCAATGGTCGTATTCGCGCCAATTTCCACATCATCACCTATACGCACCCCGCCAATTTGCGGCACCTTGATCCACTGCCCTTTATCGTGAGCAAAGCCGAAACCGTCCGAGCCAATCACCGCACCGGCATGCAGAATGACGCGCGCGCCGATTCGGCAAGCCGCGTAAATCACAACCCCCGGATAAATATAGGAAGCCGGGCCAATTTCAACGCCCTCCCCCACATGGCAACCCGCACCAATCGTTGTGTCTGCGCCAATTTTTACCTGGGCACCGATTACCGCATGTGCGGCGATTGATACATTGACGCCCAGTGTCGCGCTGGCATCTACGATGGCTGTTGGGTGTATCCCTGAAGCAGGACGTTGTAGGGGGTTAAACAAGGCAGACACCCGTGCCTGATAGGCATAGGGATTGTCAGTCACAATACGTGGGAGGCTTGTCGCGTCGCGATCAGCTGGGGCCAGAATCACAGCACCCGCCTGGGTCGTGGAAAGTTGTTGCTTGTATTTGCTGTTTGAGAGAAAGGCGATGTCGCCGCGCCCTGCATTCGACAGAGTCGCGATGCCGGTGACGACAAGATCGCCGCCGCCTAGTAACTCCCCACCGAAAGCGCGGACCAAATCGCTTAAGCTGATTCCGCTATGCTGGCCCACCTTGGTTTATTTATCCGCCAGGGCACGTAATACTTTTTCGGTAATATCGATGCGTGTGCTGACATAAACCGCTTCTTGCAAGACCAGATCCAATTTCTCGCGCTCGGCGAGATCACCAATGGCTTTGTTGACGCGATCCTGGAAGGCGGCGCGTTCTTCGTTCTGGCGAACATTCAAGTCCTCGCGAAATTCGCGTTGCGAACGCTGTAAATCACGATTCAAGTTGGCAAGATCACGCTCTTTATTGCGCCGATCACCTTCGCTCAAGGTGACGGTTTCTTTTTCCAGGTGCGTTTGTAAGTCACGAAATTGCTTTGCTAACTTTTGAATTTCCTGCTCACGCGCGGCGAATTCTTTTTCCAGTTTTTTGCTGGCGCGAACGGCGGGGGCCGATTCGCGGAAAATGCGCTCAGTGTTGACGAAACCAATTTTAGATTCAGCTGCCATCGCCCACGGCGTGGATAAAACCAACGCTATGGCGATCAGAATTTTTTTAACGTTCACGCTACATCACTCCTAGAACACGCTACCTAATTGAAATTGGAAAGCTTCGGTTTTATCCCCCGTTTTGGCGTTGAGCGGTTTGGCTAAACTGAAGCGTAAGGGGCCAACGGGTGAAACCCAGTTCACGCCAAGACCGGTCGAAAAACGTAGCTCGTTGGTGCTAAAAGAATCATTCGCGCCAACCACTGTGCCCGCATCCATGAACGCACTCAAGCGGACAGATTTGTCTTGGCCAAGCCCGGGGAGCGGGAAATAAAACTCTGCATTGCCGACTAAACGCCGACCGCCGCCAATGGCTTCGCCGTTGCTGTCTTTTGGCCCCAGCGCACCGGATTTATAGCCGCGAACCGATGAAATACCGCCTGCGTACAGGTTTTTAAAGAACGGCAGCGGGTCGCTGCCCAGGCCATTTGCTATGCCAATTTCGCCATTCAGCATCAAGGTGTAATCGCGCGCCAATGGGTGATACCACTGCTGTTGAAAGCTGGCTTTGTAATAGTGCAAAGTGCCACCCGGCAGGCCCATCTCGCCGGAAGCGCGCTGCACAATACCGCGCGTGGGAAAGGTGCGGCTATCCAAGGTATCTCTGGCCCAGCTTACATCCCCGCGTAACGTCGTATAGTCGGAGCCGAAGGTCGAAACGAAATCGCGATACAGCGTTGATGCGCTATCGAATAATTCTAGTTTCGTGCTGTCGATACCCAAGCCAAAGTTGATGCTATCTGTTTCATTCAGGGGTACACCGCTTCTAAGGCCGGCACCGATAGAAGACGTTGCATAGCTGGAAATGGAGAGTGAGCTGGCATCGGTTTTACGTGTATAGACGTCGAATCCGAGGCTCACGCCATCGTCGGTGTAATAGGGATTGGTATAGGACAGAGAGTACGTACGGCTGACTTTGCTGGTATTTACCTGCACTGACAAGTAGTTGCCGGAACCCAGTACATTGCTCTGCGTGACCGATCCGCTCAACACAAAACCTTCGCTGCTGGAAAAACCAGCACCCGCCAAGATATTGCCGGTGGCTTTTTCATCCACTGCGATATTCATATCAACTTGGTCAGTCGTGCCCGGCACAGCCGGCGTCTCGACATTGACCTCTTTGAAGTATCCGAGGTTTTCTAGACGCTCGCGCGAGCGGTTAATTTTGTCCTGGGCATACCAGCCGGATTCTGACTGGCGTACCTCGCGTCGAATGACTTCGTCTCGCGTACGATTATTGCCGGAGATATTGATCTGGCGCACATACACTTTACGACCCGGATCAATAAAAAAAGTGAAGGCGACGCGTTGATTGGCTTTGTCTAATTCAGGTACGGCATTCACATTGGCAAAAGCAAAGCCGTCATTCCCCAAACGATCCGAAATGGCCTTAGTGGATTCGGTCAGGCGCTCCCGGGAAAAGGCTTCCCCCGAACGCATTTTGACCAGTTTGCGTAGCTCTGCTTCGCTCAATATTGGCTCGCCTGCCACTTTGATGTCTGAAACGGTATAGCGCTTGCCCTCTGTAATGCTCAGCGTGATGAATATATCCTGTTTATCCGCGCCGATTTGCACCTGGGTTGAATCAATTGCAAATTCAAGGTAGCCGCGATTTAAATAAAACGAGCGCAGGGTTTCTAAATCACCGGATAGTTTTTGTTTCGAATACTGGTCGTTTTTGGTGTACCAACTGAGCCAGCTTGGCGTGGTCAAGGTAAACAAACTCAGTAAATCTTTTTCGCGGTAGGCTTCTGCACCAACGATATTGATCTGACGAATCTTGGCAACTTCGCCCTCGTCCACGTCAAATTGCACGGCGACGCGGTTGCGTTCCAGTGGGGTGACGGTGGTTTTTATTTCAGCCGCATATTTGCCGCGAGACAAATATTGGCGTTTCATTTCTTGTTCGGCTTTTTCCAGCAGACTGCGATCAAATACGCGTCCTTCTGCCAAGCCGGTCTGCTTGAGGCCGTCTTTCAGTTGATCCTTATTGAATTCCTTGATGCCCTTGAATTCGATCAAGCCGACGGCAGGCCGTTCCTGAACCTGAACGATGAGTACACCGCCTTCATGCTCCAGACGCACGTCTTTGAAAAATCCGGTGGCGAAAAGCGCTTTGATGGTTGCGGCGGCTTTTTCGTCATCCAGGGTGTCCCCCGCCTTGACGGGCATATAGCTGAAGACAGTGCCGGCCTCTGTTCGTTGGATGCCCTCGACCCGAATGTCTTTAATGACGAAGGGTTCGATAGCCCAAGCGCTACCCGCACAGAAAGTTAAAAAAAGTAAGGAAAGCGGTCGAATTTTCATTGTGTGTTATGGACCGAATTGGCGAATTATATCGTTGTAAAGCGCTACCGACATCAATAGCATCAGCACCCCAACCCCGACACGTTGCCCGATATCTTGGGCTTGGTTTGATACTGGACTGCCTTTGACGAATTCGACAATATAATACATTAAATGTCCGCCATCCAGGATAGGCACCGGCAGCAGATTAATCACTCCCAGGCTTACGCTCACCAGTGCGATAAAGATCAGATACGGCAGCCAGCCAATCTGTGCCGTTTCGCCCGCGACTTGGGCAATGGTCAAGGGCCCGCTCAGATTGCGCCAAGAGACATCGCCCGTAATCATGCGCCCCAACATTTGCAAACTGAATACGCTGGTGTCCCAGCATTTAAACAGCGCATGCGATAGGGCTTGGCCCACGGGGTATTGCACCGTGACTACTATGTCTGGCGATATGCCTATGCGGCCAATTTCCTGCCCTGATACCAATTCACGTTTTGGCCTCACTAGCAGGGAAATGGTTTTGCCATCGCGTACTAGTTCGATGTTTAGTGATTTGTCCGGATTGGCGCGAATTTTTTCGGTGAATGCGTTCCAGTCGGCAGCTGGTTTTGCATCGACCGCTAAAATCTGGTCGCCCGGTTTCAAGCCTGCCAGCGCAGCCGGTGAGTCCGGCAGTATCGTGCCAACGCGCGCGGGGATGCGCTTTGCCGTGGCTAAGCCGAGTTTGCCCAGAAAATCCCGATCTAAATCATTGCCGGTCACCGTATGCAGACTGAGTGACTTTACGCGCGCCTGATCCTGTGCGTCACGTACGGTGAGCTCAACCGTGCCGCCTTTGACTACCTTTTGCGCTAACACCCAGTTGACATCGTCCCAGGTTGGCGTTGGTTCGCCTGCAATTTGTTCAATCGTGTCCCAGCGTTGAATGCCCGCGTGTGCCGCCGCCGTGTTGGCCTGCGGTGTCTCCAACAGGGCGCGACTGCCCGGCATGCCTGATACAAATAAACCCCAGTACAACAGAATCGCGAGTAAAAAATTGGCCAGGGGCCCCGCAGCCACGATGAAAAATCGCTTCGCAAGCGATTGGCGGTTAAATGCAAATGGTGCGTCTTGCGCTGAGACTTGATCGTCTTGCTCGCCCAGCATTTTAACGAAGCCACCCAGGGGGATGCTGGCCACGACCCATTCCGTGCCGCCCGGTTTGAATTGCTTTATCAACAGCGGCTTGCCAAATCCCACCGAGAAACGCAGCACTTTCACGCCGCACCACCGCGCTGCAAGATAATGTCCCAATTCATGGAAAACTATCAGCACCATCAAAGCCAAGAGAAATGCAGCGAGGGTCAACATAGGGCTTGGTTACGCGCAACTTGTTCTTGCGCCGTTTCACGCGCGGCCCTATCTGCTGCCAATACTTGGTCCAAGGTATCTACCGCGCCAAGGGGAATGCGCGCCAGGGTTTGTTCGATTACGCTTGCAATCATTGGATAGGATAATTGCCGATCCAAAAAAGCCGCGACTGCAATTTCATTCGCGGCATTCAGCACCACCGGTGCCGTGCCCCCTGCGCGTAATGCGGCGTAGGCGAGCTCGATGCAGGGAAAGCGCCGTATATCTGGCGCTTCAAAATCCAGCCGGGCCACTTGGAATAAATCCAGCGGCGACACCCCGCTCTCGATACGGTCGGGAAAGCCAAGCGCATAGGCAATCGGCGTACGCATGTCAGGGTTACCCAACTGAGCGATGACTGAACCATCAATGTATTCCACCATGGAATGGATCACGCTCTGCGGATGAATCACCACTTGAATCTGATCTACCGGCGCATTGAACAACCAATGCGCTTCGATCACCTCCAACCCTTTATTCATCATCGTGGCGGAATCGACTGAAATCTTTTTCCCCATGACCCAATTAGGATGTGCGCAAGCTTGTTCGGGCGTGACGTGCGCCAGGGTTTCTAGCGGCGCGGTGCGAAATGGGCCGCCCGATGCTGTGAGCAGAATTCGGCGTACGCCCATCGCACCCAAATTACCATTTCCGCCGCGCGTCGCATGGCGAGGTAAAGCCTGGAAGATGGCGTTATGTTCGCTATCTATCGGTAGCAGCGTGGCACCATTGTCATGCACGGCTTGCATAAAAATCTTGCCTGACATGACCAATGCTTCTTTGTTTGCCAACAATACGCGTTTGCCTGCGCGCGCTGCCGCCAGCGCGGGTTTTAAACCCGCTGCGCCGACTATCGCCGCCATGACGCTATCCACTTCCGGCGCGCTCGCTATTTGCTCCAGCGCTGACAGACCTTGCAGCACCTCTGTAGCGATTCCATTTTGTTTCAGCTTCTCTTGCAGTCGAGCGGCGGCGTTTTCATCAAGCAAAACGGCGTAGCGCGGCAGAAACCGGCAGCACTGATCGAATAAGCGCTCCCATTGGCGATTCGCGCTTAACGCATGCACCCGAAATTGCTTAGGATGGCGCGCAATCACGTCCAAGGTGCTCATGCCGATGGAGCCGGTAGCGCCCAGCAAAGTAAGCGTTTGTATGTTCATACGGCAAAACCAGCAAAATAAATCAGGGCCATGGCAACTGGCAACACAGAGGTTTGGCTATCAATCCGGTCTAAAATTCCCCCATGCCCTGGGATCATATGACCGCTATCTTTTACGCCCGCTACTCGCTTCAAGTGAGACTCGAACAGATCGCCAGTAATACTGATTACGACTAATAGCATCGCCACCAAGCCCTGCGACCACACGGGTAGAACAGAAAAGTGCATGAGCGTATTTGGAGCGACTATTTGCCAAAGGCCGACATAGGCAAGTGCCACGACAAGCGCGCCCAGCACCCCTTCCCATGTTTTACCCGGGCTGATGCGTGGCGCAAGTTTATGCTTGCCCCATCGACGTCCTGAAAAGTAAGCCGCGCTATCCGCGACCCAAACCAATCCCATTAGAAACAGGAGCAGATGACTATCAATTTCACGCAAATGGATAAAAGCCACGCAAGTGGATGTAAGTACGATCAAGCCAACTAAAAGCAGAAAATAACGGTTAACTGCCCAATGCCTAATCAACCAAACGGGGGCAAGGACAAACCAAAAAACAAGAATCGTGAACATCAATCCTTGAAACATCCGGGCATCA
>JAYVBU010000346.1:0-2167 GCA_043750335.1 Betaproteobacteria bacterium
CTTTGCAGAAAGCGCATTTGCTTGGCACGGGCCTTAGCATCTTCCGGAAATTCACCGAATTTGGACTGCCACACTTGCTGCGCACGCTCCAACTCCGAATCTTTTAGCACAGTCATTTGATCGCGGATGACGGATTCTTCAACCCCCCGCTCGCGCAATTCATAGGCAAGCCGCGACGTGCCGAATTTGGCTTGTTTGTCATGCACCAAGGCTTCGGCAAAGCGGGCATCAGAGAGCCAACCGCGATGGGTGAAATCATCTAATAAATCGATGAGCTCCTGCGAGTCTTCGGTGTGTGGAGTGAGCTTGCGTTGCAGCTCGGCGCGGGAATGTTCGCGCCGAGCCAGGAGGCCCAGCGCGCGGCTACGGAGTGACTCGCTTGTATTCATGCTCAAGCAACAGCTTCTCAGTTAAGTCTCTTCCAACTCAGCCGGTTCGAGCGTAACGGCTTTGCCCTTCACACCCACCGCCGCGCGAATCTTCGCTTCAATCTCTTGCGCGATTGCTGGATGCTCTTTCAAATATTCGCGCGAGTTGTCTTTGCCTTGGCCGATCTTCTCGCCGTTGTAGGCATACCAGGCGCCGGATTTATCCACGATCTTGTGAATCACGCCCAGCTCGATGATCTCGCCTTCGCGCGAAATGCCTTCACCGTACAGGATATCGAATTCCGCTTGCTTGAATGGCGGGGCGACTTTGTTTTTAACCACTTTGACGCGGGTCTCGGAGCCAACGATTTCTTCGCCGCGCTTAATCGCGCCGATGCGGCGAATGTCGAGGCGCACCGAGGCGTAGAACTTGAGCGCGTTGCCGCCGGTGGTGGTTTCGGGGTTGCCGAACATGACGCCGATTTTCATGCGTATCTGGTTGATGAATATCACCAGCGTATTAGAACGCTTAATGTTGGCGGTGAGCTTGCGCAAGGCTTGCGACATGAGGCGGGCTTGCAGACCCATGTGCGAATCGCCCATTTCGCCTTCGATCTCAGCTTTGGGGGTGAGTGCGGCGACGGAGTCCACCACCACCACATCGACCGAACCGGAACGCACCAGCATGTCGGCGATTTCCAGTGCTTGTTCGCCGGTATCGGGTTGCGATACCAAGAGATCGTTTACGTTCACGCCAAGCTTTTGTGCATAGGACGGGTCGAGCGCATGCTCGGCGTCGATAAAAGCAGCGGTTCCGCCCAGCTTTTGCATCTCGGCGATGACTTGCAGGGTGAGCGTGGTTTTGCCGGAAGATTCTGGGCCGTAAATCTCCACTACCCGCCCACGGGGCAGACCGCCGATGCCGAGCGCGATGTCCAAACCCAAGGAGCCGGTGGACACCACCTGAATATCTTGCGACGCGGCATGGTCGCCCAAGCGCATCACCGAGCCCTTACCAAATTGCTTTTCAATCTGGCTCAGTGCTGCGGTCAATGCTTTCAATTTGTCGTCTGCGGATACGGTTGCCATGTTCTTGTCCTCTCGTGGTGGATAGTTGATTGCTGCCTGTGTTGCGGCATGGGTGTACTTTAGGAGATACTTTTATGCATGTCAATACTTTTTATCACCTATGTATTTTGTACTATGTAATTAAAAAATAGATTGTATAATCATTTGAACTCGGGTTTTGGAGCAAGCCATGGTTTCTAAAGAGAAAATGCTGCTAGATGTGAAGTGGGCGACGCGCCAGCGGCTTCAATATATTGAAATAATGGCCTATTACAGTGGGGTCGTAAGCCGCAGCGATGTGGCAAAAGCTTTTGGCCTGTCGGATGCAGCCGCCACCAAGGACTTAAAACTGTATGGCGACCTAGCCCCCAGCAACCTGAATTACAACCACAGCGTGTTTGGATTCGTGCCAAGCCAGGGCTTCAGCCCAGCCTTTTGCGACCTTTCCCCCGCTGTGGCGCTGCCCATCATCGCATCCAAGCTAGCCGTCTCCGGTGGCCCGTATGGCGCAGATTCAATTTACGGTCTGCCCACCGCAGCCCTACCCTTGCCCACCCGCCTGCCGACGCAGCAAGTCCTAGCGCAAATCACCCGCGCCATGCATAGCCGCAAAAAATTACGCGTTAGCTATCGCTCACTGTCCGATCGCGACAGTTTGGATAGCCGCATCCTCGAACCGCACACCCTGGTCGATAGCGGCCTGCGCTGGCATGTGCGCGCCTATTCGGATG
>JAYVBU010000347.1:0-2166 GCA_043750335.1 Betaproteobacteria bacterium
TTATGGTTACCCCCGAACAAGTTCAGCACTACATCACCACCGGTTTGCAATGTGACCACATCGAAGTGTCCGGCGATGGTCATCATTTTGAAGCAGTGATCGTCAGCCCCGAGTTCACCGGCAAAAACATGGTGCAACAACATCAAGTGGTTTACCGTGTGCTGGGCGACCGCATGCGTGAAGAAATTCACGCGCTGTCGATGAAAACGTTTGCGCCTGAAGATTGGGCAAAGCGTTAAGCAAATCACTTTTGAACCACGGAGTACACAGAGGGCACGGCGTTTTAATATCGAAAAAGCTGCGCCCCCTGTGTACTCCGTGGTGGAAGAATAATTAATTATGGACAAACTAGTCATTCAAGGCGGTGTACCGCTCAACGGTGAGATTTTTATCTCCGGTGCGAAGAACGCGGCGTTGCCGATTCTATGCGCGGGTCTGCTCACTGCCGACACCCTCACGCTTACGAATGTCCCGCATCTAAAGGATGTCACCACCACACTTACCTTGCTCTCTCAGATGGGTGTACAAGTGACGCTCGATGAAAAAATGAGTGTGGCTTTAGATGGCTCGGTGGTAAATAACCCGGTCGCGCCATATGAAATGGTGAAAACCATGCGCGCTTCCATCTTGGTGCTGGGCCCGCTACTGGCGCGTTTCGGCGCGGCTATCGTGTCCTTGCCAGGTGGTTGCGCCATCGGCTCGCGCCCGGTGGATTTGCACATCAAGGGCCTGCAAGCCATGGGCGCGGATATCAACATCGAACACGGCAACATCATCGCCCGCGCAAAACGCCTCAAAGGCGCGCGCATCTTTATGGATTTAGTCTCGGTCACCGGCACCGAAAATCTGATGATGGCGGCGACCTTGGCCGACGGCGTTACCATCATCGAAAACGCCGCGCGCGAACCGGAGGTCGTGGACCTCGCACATTGCTTGAATGCGATGGGCGCGCGGGTCGAAGGTGCAGGCGGCGACATCATCACTATTCACGGCATGGCGCGTCTGCATGGCGCGACCCACGCCATCATTCCAGACCGCATTGAAACCGGCACTTATTTGGTGGCTGCCGCCGCTTGCGGCGGACGCGTCAAACTCAAAAATACCCGACCCGAAACGTTGGAAGCAGTACTCGAAAAATTACGCGAAGCAGGCGCTCACATTACGGTCGGAGACGACTGGATCGAGATCGAGCGCAGCGCAGATTTAAAATCCGTGAGCATTCGCACCGCACCCCACCCCGCCTTTCCCACCGATATGCAAGCGCAATTCATGGCGCTGAACTGTATCGCACAAGGCTCGGCGACAGTGATCGAAACCATTTTCGAAAACCGCTTCATGCATGTGCAAGAACTCACCCGCCTCGGCGCCGACATCGAAACACAAGGCAACACCGCCGTGGTGCGCGGCAAAGATCACCTCGACGGCGCAATCGTTATGGCCACCGACCTGCGCGCCTCCGCTAGCCTAGTCATCGCGGGCTTGGTGGCAGCAGGCGAGACCACCGTCGAGCGCATCTATCATATTGATCGCGGCTACGAGTGCATTGAAGAAAAACTGTCTCAACTTGGCGCACGAATTAAGCGCGTGCATTAAACCGCTCTACCCTTTAAAGAATACTCCGCGTGGACTCCCAGCAACTCGCACAATACATCGCCACCGCTTGGCGCGACAGCGTCATCCCGCGTCTCGTCGAGTACATTGCCATCCCTGCCAAGTCCCCGCTATTCGATCCGGATTGGGCGGCGCATGGTCATATTGACCACGCGGTGGCGCTGGCGCTGAATTGGGCGCGCGAACAAGCGATTGCCGGTATGTCTTTAGAGGCAGTTCGCTTGCCTGGCTTAACGCCCACCCTCCTGATTGATATTCCCGCCTTTGCGGGTACACCCGCGCCGCAACCCTTGTTGGAGCGGGATATAAAAACACCCGCAGCGAAAACCGTACTGATCTATGGGCACTTGGATAAACAGCCGGAGATGACGGGCTGGCGCGAGGGATTGGGCCCGTGGCAGCCCGTGATCGAAGATGGCAAGCTGTACGGGCGTGGTGGCGCGGATGATGGCTATGCGATTTTTTCTGCCCTCTCCGCCATTGCCGCGCTACAAGCTCAACATGTCTCGCATCCGCGCTGCGTTGTGTTAATCGAAACCAGCGAAGAATCCGGTA
>JAYVBU010000348.1:0-2166 GCA_043750335.1 Betaproteobacteria bacterium
GAGACGGTGAGAAACAGGAGCAATGGCGAGAGTGCTAACAGCATCGACAAGGCAACAATCAAATCAAAACTGCGCTTGATGCGTTGCGGTATTTTGCGCGACAGATTGTTTTGAATGCGTAGCAACATCACGTCATGTTTAAAAAAATGCAGCATCTCCATGCCGATCAGCGGCAAGCCGCGCAGCGATGGCGCGATGCTTAAACTGGAATACGGAAGATTTTTTCCCAGCAATAACTTGGACACTTCCCATAAATCGTCTGTCTCCAGCGCTATCACGAGATGTGGTGTCCCTAACGTACGCAAAGTGCGTTCAGGGTGTATGCCCAATTGCCGCACAGGTACACGGCGACCATTGATGGCGATGCTTTTCGGAATCTTGCCGCTACTGACATCCGCCCCGCTCACCCAGGCTTGCGGCGGCACGAGAAAAGCGGCAACGTGAAAGCCGAGCCCAACCTCATTCGCCATGGCCGCAGCTGCATCTTGCGCGTTCTTGCCTGTGCCGATGATTACCGTGGGCCGCGACCACAAACCGAGGTTCATCAACACCCGGCGAATCATGTAGCGCGATAGCGGTATCAAAAATATCGCGATCCCCCAAGTACCCAGCACCCACATACGCGGTAATTGGCGGCCCGATATAAAGATTAGCGTTGCTTCCACGCAGGCGAAAATCAGAATCAATTTAGTGGTGTTATGAAACTCATCCCAAAATGGACGCCGCTGCGAGTAATGCCCGTACAACCAGAACACGCTGATTGCCACGCCCGAAGCAAGCACAAATTGCAGCAAGCGCAAGTAATCCGCCAGGAATATCGCGCTTTGCGACATGCTCAGCACTTCGCGCCAGGTGATGTCTGACTCCACCAGCACAAACAGCATAAATGCGATCAAAAAGGACAAGCCCAGTGCAGCACCATCACCCGCCAACAAAATCATCGAATGCAATTTGCCCGACTTGGCGACGCTGTATCGCATCGACGTGCCGCGCTTGGTACTGCTTGGTTCCGTTCGTCGCGCCGCTTCAAGCCGCCGATCCGAGCCCGTGCGCCGTTCGGGCCTAGTGAAAGGCAGGGTGCTTTGCCGCCGATCATTCCACAGGTTGCCCATGGACTCGGCATCGGGAATGACATGCGGCACGTAACACGTATCGCTCGACATCGTTTCGTCGCCGCTCGCGTGATTCGCTTCATCCGGCATTGGCATTTTATTGGTCATATGCTCTTCCGCGTTCGTGGGCAGGGCGTGGACATTACTTGCATTAATTTAAGCGAAAACATTTACGCACCTTGCTCCTGTATCAGGCGATCAATCACCGCCTGCATTTCTTTTTTGAAACGCGCCACCTGAAAATCTTGTGCATGCGCTCTTATCCGTACGGGATCGTATTGCGCAGCGCTCGCTTCGTAGCGATTTACCGCATCGACCAAGGAGTCCGCAGTCTGTTCGTCAAAAAATAAGCCGGTTTTACCTTCCACCACCGTTTCCATCGCGCCGCCTTCGCGATACGCGATCAGGGGACGCCCGGAGGCCATGGCTTCTACTGGAACGATGCCAAAATCTTCGACACCGGGAAAAATCAGTGCGCGGCATTGCGCGAAATGTTCGCGTATGACGCTAAAGGGTTGCCGCCCCATGAGCTTGATATTGGGGCCAGCTAGACGTACCAGACTATCGTATTGCTCGCCTTCACCAATAATAATCAGCTTCTTGCCCATGCGATTAAAGGCTTCGACCGCGATATCGCTGCGCTTATACGCCACCAACTGGCCGACCATTAAATAGTAGTCCCCAATTGTGTCGGCAATATAAAAATCATCCACGCTCACCGGCGGGTGCACTACATCCGCGTCACGCCGGTAATGTTTGGCGATACGCCGCGCCACGTAGCGGGAATTCGCGACGAAATGATCGACGCGAAAAGCCGAGAGCACATCCCACATGCGCATGTAGTGCATGATGGGGCGCATCGCCCAGCGCGTAACCCGCCCCGCACCCGCCAAGTAATCGTGATACATATCCCACAAGTAGCGCATGGGCGTGTGGCAGTAGCACACATGCAGCGTGCCTGGAGAAACCACAAAACCCTTCGCCGGCCCAGATTCGCTACTGATAACCAAATCGTAGCCGCGCATATCCAGTTGCTCCAGCGCTAAGGGCATCA
>JAYVBU010000349.1:0-2163 GCA_043750335.1 Betaproteobacteria bacterium
CTCGCGGGGCGGCTGGGTGAATGGATAGAATTGGGCGGCTTGGGTGGGCAATCCACAACTACCGACAGCGGCACAGCGTATGCTACGCGCGGCATCTCATCGGACAAGCGCGCTATCTTCGTGAAGGTCGAGGAAGTGAAATAAACTAGGCTTCGCGCTAGAAAAAGGTTTTATTTTGAATTTAGATATGCACCAATTATTTTCAGGCCAAGGCCCCTTGGCCGAAGCTATTCCCGGCTACAAGCTGCGTCCGCAACAGATCGACATGGCGCAGGCCATTTTTGAAGCGATCCAAAAACAAGACAAACTCGTGGTCGAAGCGGGCACCGGCACTGGCAAGACACTGGCTTATTTGGTGCCGGCCTTGCTCGCGGGTGGCAAGGTGGTGATTTCCACCGGTACCAAGACGCTGCAAGATCAATTATTCCTACGCGACATTCCAGCGTTGCGTGATGCCTTGAAACTGCCGGTGACGGTGGCGATCTTGAAAGGACGCGCCAATTACGTGTGCCGCTATCATCTGGAGCGCGCGCAATTGGATGCGCGTTTGTATCACCAGGACGATGTGCAGCTTCTGCAAAACATCGTGCGTTTCGCCGCAACAAGCCCAAGCGGCGACAAATCGGGCTGTAACGATGTTCCGGAAAATGCGAGTGTATGGTCCTACGCCACTTCCACGCGTGATAGCTGTCTGGGCCAAGATTGCACAGAGTACAAAGACTGCTTCGTCATGGCCGCGCGCAAGCAGGCTTTGGCGGCAGATGTGGTGGTGGTCAATCACCATTTGTTCTTTGCCGACGCGATGTTGAAAGACGAAGGCATGGCCGAGCTGCTCCCTGCAGCCAACACCATCATTTTGGATGAGGCGCATCAGTTGCCCAGCACTGCGGGCCTGTTTTTCGGCACTACCTTGGGCACGGGGCAGCTCATGGAGTTGGCGCGTGATTCCCGTGCCGAGGGCATCACCTCGGCCAAAGATTTTGTCCCGCTGCCCGAAGCCGCGAGCGCGCTGGAAAAAACCGTGCGCGATTTGCGCCTAGTGTTCCCGCAGGAAAGCATGCGCTTGCCCTATGAGCGCGCTCAGCGCTTTAAATCGTTTGAGCCTGCACTGACCAGCGTTAAAGAAAAACTAACCGATCTGGAGCATGCTCTGGAATCACAATCCGAGCGCGCGCCCGGCCTGGAAAATTGCTGGCAGCGCGCGCTTGCTTTGAACGCCCAGCTCAAAGCGTGGCGTGAAGTGGCGGCTATCGGCAACACGGTGCGCTGGGTCGAGGTGTATAGCCATGCTGTACAGCTCAACACCACGCCGTTGTCGATTGCCGAAACGTTTAAAGCGCATCTCGACGCGCCTCGCACCTGGATATTTACCTCGGCTACCCTCGCCGTAAAAGGCGACTTTCGCCATTATCAGGAGGAGATGGGGCTGAATGAGGCTAAGACTGCGTATTGGGACAGCCCTTTCGATTACGCCAATCAGGCATTGCTCTATGTGCCGCAGCAGTTGCCCGAACCCAACACCCCGGACTACACGCGCGCAGTAGTCGAGGCGGCATTGCCGGTGTTGCGAGCTAGCGGTGGACGGGCATTTTTGTTGTTTACCAGTCTGCGCGCCATGCGTGAGGCGCATGGTCTGCTGCAAGAAGCGTTTAAAGAAATGAAACTCGAATTCCCCTTGCTGCTGCAAGGCGAAGGCTCGCGCACCGAATTATTGGAACGTTTTCGTCGTCTGGGCAACGCGGTATTAGTCGCCTCGCATAGCTTTTGGGAGGGGGTGGACGTACGCGGCTCAGCCTTATCGCTGGTGATTATTGATCGCCTGCCCTTTGCCGTGCCAGATGATCCTGTGCTCTCCGCGCGTATTGAAAAAATGAACAATGAAGGCCGCAACGCATTTATGGAATACCAGCTGCCGCAGGCAGTGATTACCTTGAAACAAGGCGCGGGTCGTTTGATTCGCGATGAAACGGATCGCGGCGTGTTGATGATTTGCGACCCACGTTTGCTCAGCAAACCCTATGGCAAACGCATCTGGCAAAGCCTGCCGCCGATGCGTCGTACACGCGAGTTGGCGGATGCAGAAAAATTTTTCGATACGCAAAGTGCTGCACAAAACCATGCGTTGGGCTAGCGCATTCCTGATTGCGCTGTTGTGTTGTTCAA
>JAYVBU010000350.1:0-2160 GCA_043750335.1 Betaproteobacteria bacterium
CGGGCACGTCCAGTTCGACAACGGTGAGTATGGGTTTGATTGCGTTTGCGGTATTCATTAATTTTTCTCCTGATTCTTAATGGGGCATGCACCAGTGACGCATGCCCGTGCCTCGCTTTATGCCTTGATCTTGAAACCGTCTGCGTAGGCTTTCGGGTTTTTGGGATCCCAGGTCACGCCATCAATCAGTTTGGCGCTGCGCATGGGGTCTTTCGGCACCGATACTTTGACCTGTGAAGCGGCTTGCTTGTACAAGTCGATCTGGTTTATTTTTTTGGCGACAGCCAAATAATCGGGATGCTCTTTTAGTAAGCCCCAACGTTTTTGTTGGGTGAGAAACCACATGCCATCGGAGAGGTAAGGGAAATTAACTGCGCCGTCGTTGTAGAACTTCATGTAGTTGGCGTCCTTCCACATTTTGCCGATCCCGTTGTCGTACTGGCCGAGCATGCGGTCTTCGATCGAATCAAAATCGGTGTTGACGTAGGACTTGTCCTTGATGATGTCGGCCACTTTGGAGCGGTTGCTTAATGTGTCGATAAATTGCGAAGCCTCCAAAATCGCCATCACAAGGGCGCGCGCGGTATTCGGATTCTTTTGAACGAAATCCGCAGTTGTGCCCAATACTTTTTCTGGATGGTCCCGCCAAATATCTTGCGTGGTGACTGCAGTAAATCCAATTTTGTCGTGGATCGCACGCGCATTCCATGGCTCGCCGACGCAGTAGCCATCCATATTGCCGACGCGCATATTGGCCACCATTTGCGGCGGTGGCACAGCGATATTCTTGACTTCGGTGAGCGGATTGACGCCAATACTAGCGAGCCAGTAATTCAGCCACATGGCATGCGTGCCCGTGGGGAAAGTTTGTGCGAAAGTATATTCGCGCGGTTCTTTTTTGATGAGCGCAGCGAGGCTGGCGCCATCTTTAACACCCTTTTCATTGAGCTGTTTCGACAGTGTGATGGCTTGGCCGTTGTTGTTAAGCGTCATCAATACCGCCATATCCTTCTTTGGGCCGCCGATGCCGAGCTCAACGCCGTAGATCAATCCGTACAGTACATGCGAGGCATCCAATTCGCCGTTCACCAGTTTGTCCCGCACGGCCGCCCAAGACGCTTCTTTGCTGGGCGTAATTTTGATGCCATATTTCTTATCGAAGCCCATCACCGAAGCGATCACCACCGAAGCGCAATCTGTTAGCGGGATAAAACCGACTTTGACTTCGGTTTTTTCGGGTGCATCTGAACCGGCGGCCCAAGCCGCATTGCGAATGGCGTCCGGCACCATGCTCATGATGCCGGCGACGCCAGCGATGGCAGTGCTTTTTTTGATGAAATCGCGGCGGCTGGTATCGGTAACAGTGGCTTTTGGCTTCAAATCATCGTTCATGCTTCTCTCCCTATAAGTGAGTCAAAAAAAAGCGCCCACCCCGCTTAGCTCTCGCTCGCGAAGTGGACGCCTTTGTCCGGTACAGTCCCGCGCTTCGTTGCGCGGTCTGCGGCTACCCGTCTTTGGGTAGCGTTAATGAATGTTTAGCAATCGCCGTGCCAGCACCTCATATGAACGCCTCAGCCAAGCCCACAATTTGTGTCGCAACATCTGCGAGCTTCGTATTACGGTCCATCGCAAGCTTGCGTAGCAAGCGGTAAGCCTCGTCCTCGCTAATGCCTTTTTGCTTCATCACGACGCCCTTGGCGCGCTCGATCATCTTGCGTTGCGCGAGTTGCGTTTGTGCGTCGGCCAGATCACGGCGCAGTGTTTGATGCGCTTCAAAGCGGGCTATGGCTACTTGTAAGATCGGCTTAATACGCGCTGGGTCGATATCTTTCACGACATAAGACGTTACGCCGGCACGAATGGCCTGCTTGATTTTTGCTTCGTCATCATCATCGGTGAACAACACAATGGGATGCGGTTGATCGCGGCTGATCGTGCAGAGATGCTCCAACATGTCGCGGTCGGGCGCGTCGATATCAATCACGATCACATCAGGCTTGTCTTTTTCCAGGTGCGCGATGAGTGGGAGGGAGAGCACGTCATGTGCAATGACATAGCAGTTGACGCGTTGCAAACTTTCGACAAGTTGCGCGCGGCGCGCGTCGTCCGCATCCACGACCATCACTTTTAAACAGGTATCCATAACACTGCTTATAGCAA
>JAYVBU010000351.1:0-10506 GCA_043750335.1 Betaproteobacteria bacterium
TCGGTGCGGAGTGCTGCCGTCATGGAACTGGAACGCGGCCTTGCACGACTAGGCCATGAATAAACTACTTCGACCAATACCCTACCCCATCGGCAGCGAGCGGCGACGGCAAAGAATTGCAAATTACTTGTGCTGGGGATGGGCCAAAAATTACCGTGAAGCCGTGGCACAAGTTGTGGATGCGAACAAGAGGGCGCGGAACACGCCTATGGCTGGTGAACGATGCGGGGCCAAAACGCGGCGAGGGACTTTGTGTCAGTGCAAGGCATTAGGGAATGGACGCTGCAAGCTGCACGGCGGGAAATCGACCGGGCCGAGGACATCAAAGGGAAAGAAAAAATGCGCGGCAAATCTACCGAACAAGAACCGTTCCGCGCAGGCGCGTCATGGGGTGTAGTGGCACTACGCTACGCACGGGCGCGTCATGGAGGGTTTTTCTGCACGCATCGCCCGCGCGAGGGAATGAACACTACGCACGGGTGCGTTATGGGCTTTGGCCCCATCAACACAATTAAGAGGTGAAACATGAACAAACTCAAAAGTGAAATCAACAAAGCCACGCACTACCTTGCGCAAGTTAATCAAATTCGAATTAGGTACGCGCTTGACGCCAAGTGTCAGGCGCTACTCCAGAAAGGGAAGTCCCCGGACGACGTAGCGAGATATTTGAAACAGCTAGTCTCGAATGGGCTGAATGGGTTAGATGGGATTTTGGGCAAGACAGGCGGCACATCGTGAAGCCAGATGTGCCCCATGTATTGCGCAGGCGCGTCATGGGGTCTGCTGGGCAAGTTAAAAAATAGCAGGACTATGGATAGGAGTGACCGGAAATGAAAGTTGAAAAGAATAACGGCAAGTTTACGGCAAGGTTGCGAGTCCGGAAATATCGCGCTACCCACCGCCGGGTTGACTATGCGCCATCACAAACCGCGCTAGCGGCGATTGAGCGGCACTTGGCGGCAGGAATGGATAACTGCATTGCCGGGGTGATTGACCAACTGATAGAGGCTGGTGACAAGTCCGTTACCGGAAACGGGCAACGTTAAGTAATGTTAAGTTATTGCTGACCAGGCTGGCTCTTGTAGGTGGGGCGGCTGGACGCTTGGACGCGAGTGATGCAGTAGATGACGAGCAGGATCAACTTTGTGGCCAGCGCCGCGATGATTGCCGCTATCTTTTCAATCTAATATGTAGTGCACTGCACCGAACCATCCGGCGACTTACGGCAATCCGTAGTAACTGGATCCCGTTGGTTTGAACGTCTGCCTTCGTTGAACCCTTTTAAGGCAGCAGCTAACCCACCTGCGACACCATCAGAGCTTTGATTTTGAAGGTGCATAGCCCATTGAATATCCGCGTCTAATCCGGCGACCCCAATGGGTCGGGTGAATAAATGCGTGCCGTATTGTCCCGCAGTTAGTTTCATGGTTATCGTCACTGTGGCGCCGCTGACCCATGTTGCTGTTACCGGTGTGGAAATGGTTGTTTTTTGGCCATTACTAAGCGTCCATGTAAGCGATTGCGGAGCAACGCCAAACACCTTTCCATCCGAAGAAATAGTCGCGCCAGGCGGTTGGGACGAAAACGCAATGCGCGTTTGATTTTGATCAATCGTGGCGCAGCCGGTCAGCATTACTGCAATGGCTAGTGGAATTATGCGCATCATATGCTTCTCTCCTTTGGTTGGGGCAAGAAAGGTATCATAGGCCCATATGGCCGCGGCCACGGTCAGGCTGCACGGCCACTGTGCTTGGAGTCCGCTGCATCTGGCAGCGCGTCAGACGCCGACGCCAGACTCAGGTCAACACTCTAGCTTTTCTTCGCAAAGACGGGGCGAATTCGAGCAACGGGTGGCCCCGGTGATTCCGATGCTACGTGGACTGAAATTTATCGGAGTCGTAAGAAATTGCTCGATGCTGGCAACTCTAAAGAACTGTCACGCTGGAAGTAACATTGGCCTGGTAGGGGTATATTTGGGGGCATCTTGCTAGACGTAAAAACGTAGATCAAGCACTAGAAAGGGTCACAGAGGATCGTTCGATTCCCTCAACCGGCAAAATTTCCCCAGTGCCACTTTCTCCACCCGCCACGTAGCGGTCAAGCCGTTTTCACTCTTGGCGATACTCGACTTCCAGGTTACCCCCCACCGTTTTCCACTGCTGGATTTCTTCTTCGAGCAAGGTTTCAGTCAGCGGGCTGTCGGCGAGCCATTGCGGATCAATAATCAAGCGCAAGATACTGCCCACGCGTAGGTAGCGCAGCGCGCGCTGGTCTGGATCGCGCCGGTTGCGACAGAGTAGCGCTGCTAGGCGCAAAATCGCGATCAGCTCCCAGCTTGCCTCGTCGATGGTTTGCTCTTTCACCGCCTTGGCTAAACTACCGCGATGCATGCGCGCCAATCGCGAGAGACGCGCCTGATCGATTTTTGAAAAACCCGGCATGTCGGCATTCGCCAAAATATAGGCGGAATGCTTATGGTAGCCCGCATGCGCGATGGTGATGCCGACCTCATGCAAGCGCGCCGCCCAGGTCAACACATGGCGGGCGCTTTCTACCTCCTGCGTGAGTTGGGGCGCAACTTGCTCGAACAGGGTCAAGGTCAATGTTTCCACGCGCGCGGCCTGCGCGGCATCGACATGATAACGACGCATGAATTGCGTGACTGTCGCATCGCGCTGATCGTGATGATGAAAGCGGCCCAAGAGATCAAGCAGCACACCTTCGCGCAAGGCACCGCCAGTCACCGCCATCTGTTCGATATCCAACTCGGCAAAAACACCGGCCATGATGCTGAACCCGCCGGGCAAAACCGGAATCCGCTCGCCTTGTAGGCCGGGTAAGGAAAGCGCCTTCACGTCACCCGCTTTGAGCAGTAAGGCGCGTAATTTCTCGATACCGAACGCGCTGATGCCGCCCTCGCTCCAACCATTCTGCTGCATGATATCGGCCAGCGCGCGCGCAGTGCCGGAGGAGCCCACGACCTCCTGCCACACCCCGGCGGCGAATCGACTTGATATGACTTGCACCTGCGCGCGCGCCGCTAGCTCTGATTTTTGGAGCGCACTTTGGGTGATTTTTCCATCGGGAAAGTAGCGTTGCGAAAAGCTCACGCAACCCATATAGAGACTTTCCATCTCCAGCGGGTCGAAACCCTGCCCGATGATGAATTCAGTCGAGCCGCCGCCGATATCCACCACTAGGCGCTTGGCTGTAGAGATAGGCAGACCGCGCGACACGCCCAGATAAATCAGGCGTGCTTCTTCATGACCCGCGATGATGTCGATGGGAAAACCCAATGCCGCCTCCGCTGCCCGAATAAAGGCGCGGGCATTTTTAGCGACGCGAAAGGTGTTAGTGCCCACCACGCGCACCGCCTCGCGCGGCAAGTCGCGCAGACGTTCGTTAAAGCGCTTGAGACAGGCGATTGCACGCGCTTCTGCTGCGGGGTCGAGTTGATTGTCGTCCGTCAGGCCAGAGGCGAGACGAACAGATTCTTTGAGCGAGTCGAGGGGGTAAATCTGGTCGTCGATGATGCGCGCAACCTGGAGCCGAAAACTATTCGACCCCAGATCAACGGCGGCTATCGTGTCATGCGTTTGCAAGGCGCGCTCGATCTAACGCGTCACTTCCTTTTCCATTTCTTCCACACTGGTGTGGCGCACGTCCTTGCCCTTGACCATGTACACCACATACTCGGACATATTTTTGGCGTGATCGCCCATGCGCTCGATGGCTTTGGCGGCAAAAATGATTTCGATAAACATGGAAATCGTGCGCGGATCTTCCATCATGTAGGTCACCAAATGGCGCAACACCATGCGGTATTCTTCATCCACCGAATCATCGAGCCGCGCAATTTGCATCGCATTGCTCGCCTCTAAGCGGGCAAAGCCATCCAGCGCCTTGCGCAGCATATCCAGCACGATGGTGGACATGTGTTTGATTTCGGTAAAACGCGGCGAGACGATGCGGTCGGTTTCATAAATCAACTTTGCCATGCGCGCGACTTTGGACGCTTCGTCGCCGATACGTTCCAGATCAGTGATGGTTTTAATCACCGTCAGCAGCATGCGTAGATCGCGCGCGGTGGGCTGGCGGCGCGCAATAATCATGCTGCACTCTTCGTCCAACGCGACTTCCAGCGCATTCACCCGGTGATCGTTAGCCATGACGGTGCTCGCTAATACCACATCACCCGTTGACAGCGCTTCTATGGCATTGATGATCTGCTCTTCGACCAAACCGCCCATTTGCAACACGCGTGCGCGGACCGCCTCTAGCTCCTGGTCGAACTGTTTTGATATGTGCTCAGGCATCGCCTTCTCCCGCTACTGAAACTTTGTGAATATAGAGCTGCATTATTGCATTTTTATGGCTGCACCTTAATGCGGCCTAATTACCGTTACGCCATGTGGCGTACCCATCAAAAACACATTCGCCGGACTGCGCGCAAACAAGCCATTGGTCACTACGCCGGTTATCTGGTTAATCGTGGTTTCCAACTCCACCGGGTTCATGATTTCCATATTGTGCACATCCAGGATGACGTTGCCGTTGTCCGTGGTAAAACCTTCGCGAAGCCGGGGCTGCCCACCCAGGCGCACCAGCTCGCGCGCCACATAGCTTCTCGCCATCGGAATCACTTCCACCGGTAAGGGAAATTTGCCCAGCATGCCGACCAGCTTGCTTTCGTCGGCGATGCACACAAATTTCCGAGCACAAGCCGCGACAATCTTCTCGCGCGTGAGCGCACCGCCACCGCCCTTAATCATATGCATATGCTCGGTAATTTCGTCCGCACCATCTACGTACACTGGTATTTCGCCCACCGAATTCAAATCCAGCACCGCGATACCGTGGCTTTTTAAACGCTGCGCGGTCGCCTCGGAGCTCGCAACAGCGCCATCAATTTTATGTTTAATCTTGGCCAGCGCATCAATGAAGTGGTTGGCAGTGGAGCCGGTACCTACGCCGATGATGCCCAGCTCGATGCTGGATTCAAGGTACTCAATGGCGGCAATAGCCGTGGCTTTTTTCATTTCGTCTTGCGTCATGATCTCTTCTTAAATATCGTCATTAAAGCCGACAGGATAGCGCCTAAGGCCGATTTTCTCAATTAGAATAGGGGTTTCGCGCGCTTAAATGATAAAAATGACCGCACCTGATTACCTTAAAAAAATCCTCACCAGCCGCGTTTACGACGTCGCGCTGGAAAGCCCACTAGATTTAGCCCCCGTACTGTCGAAACGGCTCGACAACACGGTTTTACTCAAACGCGAAGACATGCAAAGCGTGTTTTCTTTCAAGTTGCGCGGCGCGTACAACAAAATGGCGCATCTGCCGCCTGCCGCATTAAAACGCGGCGTCATCGCCGCCTCGGCAGGCAACCATGCTCAAGGTGTGGCGCTCGCTGCACAGCGCCTTAACTGTCACGCCACCATTGTCATGCCCGCCACAACACCGCAGATCAAAGTGCTGGCGGTCAAAAGTCGCGGCGCAAAAGTCGTGCTGCATGGCGACTCCTACGACGAGGCTTACCACCACGCACGCACGCTGGAAAAAAAACACAAGCTCACCTTCGTCCATCCCTACGACGACCCGGATGTAATCGCCGGGCAAGGCACGGTCGGCATGGAAATCCTGCGCCAACACGGCGAGGCGATCCACGCCATCTTCGTGCCGGTAGGCGGCGGCGGCTTGATCGCAGGCATCGCCGCCTACGTCAAAGCACTGCGCCCCGAAATCAAAATCATCGGCGTCGAACCGTCGGATGCCGATGCGATGTACCGTTCGCTCAAGAAAAAAGAGCGCGTGCTGCTCACCCAAGTGGGCCTGTTCGCAGATGGCGTCGCGGTGAAGCAAGTGGGCGAAGAAACGTTCCGCCTGTGCAAAAAATACGTAGATGAAATCGTGCTCGTGAACACCGATGAAATCTGCGCCGCGATCAAGGACGTGTTCAACGACACGCGCTCCATCTTGGAGCCGGCAGGTGCGCTCAGCATCGCGGGCGCTAAGGCCTACGCCACGCACCACAAACTCAAGGGCAAAACCCTGATCGCCATCGCCAGCGGCGCCAATATGAATTTCGACCGACTGCGCCATGTGGCAGAGCGCGCGGTGCTGGGCGAACAGCGCGAAGGCATTCTCGCCGTCACCATCCCCGAAACGCCGGGCAGCTTCAAAAAATTCTGCACCCTGCTCGGCCCGCGCAACATCACTGAATTCAACTACCGTTTCAATGACCCAAAAGTAGCGCACGTATTCGCAGGGATAGAAGTACAAGAACGCGGCGACATCAACCATCTCGTCACCGCGCTGAAAAAAGTCGGCATCGTAGCCCTCGACCTCACCGATAACGAAATGGCCAAGCTACACATTCGCCACCTCGTCGGTGGTCGCGCGCCCTTGGCTCAAAATGAACTGCTGTACCGCTTCGAATTCCCCGAACGCCCCGGCGCGCTGATGAAATTCTTAAACAGCATGAGCAAAGGCTGGAACATCAGCCTGTTCCACTACCGCAACCACGGCACCGACTATGGCCGCGTCCTGGTCGGCATCCAAGTCCCGCCGCTTGATAAGCCAGCGTTTCAAGTGTTTTTGGATAAGCTGGGTTACGCCTATTGGGACGAGAGCAAAAATCCGGCGTACAAGTTGTTTTTGGGTTGATGCATAGAAGCTGCTTTGCCCGGTGAAACACTGGTGGTGTGGCCTTTCGGGGCCCCGGCGAGCCGCCGAGTAGCGCAGCCGGGCCGGGGGATGCCGGCGAGGATTGTCTGAGCGCAAAGTAAAGCCCCTACCTCACCGCACCATCGCCCTAACCTGCCTTATCCAAACCGTCTTCGCATTCACAAACTCATGTATCCCGTGATGCGATAGCTCGCGCCCAAACCCCGACGCCTTCACCCCGCCAAATGGCAAGCGTGGATCCGATTTCACCATGCCGTTGATGAAGGTTGCGCCTGCCTGAATCTGCGTGGCCAACGTTTCAGCTCGCGAGACATCTTTGCTCCAAATCGACGAACCCAAACCAAACCGGCTGGCATTGGCAATTTGAATCGCATCCGCTTCGCTCTCGGCGCGAATCACGACCGCGACGGGGCCAAAAAGCTCTTCGTGATACGCGCGCGTCTTAGCAGTGACGTGATCGAGTATCGACGCTGGGTAATAAAACCCATCTCGCGCATCGGGCTGGCAGCCCGTGAGCGCAACCGCGCCTTGGGCGATGGAATCGGTCACTTGTTGATGCAACGTCTCGCGTAAATCAATCCGCGCCATGGGGCCGATTTGGGTCGCATCCTCAGTCGGATCACCCAGCGTTAGCGCTTCGGTTTTAATTTTGAACTCGTGCAAAAAAGCTTCGGCAATTTCGGGCACTAGAATGAAGCGTTTAGCGGCGATGCAAGATTGGCCGCAATTCAAAAAACGCGACGCGACCGCCATATTGCTGGTGAAATCCAGGTCCGCATCGCGCAGCACGATAAACGGATCGGACCCACCCAACTCCAACACGCATTTTTTTAAATGCTGGCCAGCAGCTGCAGCGACCTTGCGCCCAGCAGCTTCTGAGCCAGTCAACGTGACCGCTTGCACATACGGGCTCGCGATCACGTCAGCCACCTGATCGGCCTCGATCATCAGCGTGGTAAAAAGGCCATCGGGCAAACCACTATCGCGGAAAATTGTTTCTATCATTTGCGCGCATTGGGGTACGTTGGATGCATGCTTGAGCACCACTGCATTGCCCGCCATCAGCGCCGGAGCGGTAGCGCGAAATACCTGCCAGAAGGGGAAATTCCACGGCATAACCGCGAGCAATACGCCCAGCGGATAATGCGCGACATAACTTTTACCTGCATCGGATTCCACCATTTCAGGCTTTAAAAATGATTCGGCGTATTCCGCATAATAGTCGCACCCCCCCGCGCATTTCTCCACTTCGGCTCGCGATTCGCGCAGTAGCTTGCCCATTTCCTGCGTGATGAGTGCAGCGTATTGATCGCGATGCACACGCAAGTGGATAGCCGCGTCGCGCAGTATTTCCGCGCGTTGCGTGAACGATGTGTGTGCCCACGCTGTCTGTTCGATATGCGCTTTTTCCAGGGCAAGGGCTAAACGATGGCTATCCCAACTCGGGTGGGTTTGTATGACCTTATTCACGCTCGGGTTGAGGCTCACGTAGGGCATTGTGTTATCCTTATATCAGGTATTTGGTTACTGAATTCACAGGCGCAATACTGCGCCGCAGGCCTTAATATAGCAGGTATGGTTAGAATCTTTCAGGGCCTCGGCAAGCCGCTCATCAAGCAATATTGCGCCGCCTTTTTCATCGCGCTCCCCCTCATTTACGCGCCTGCATTCGCTACGCAGGACGACGACTTTTTGGCTGCGCGCGACGCTTTCAACACGCGCAACAGCACCCGCCTTGAACAATATGCGCGTAAATTGCCAGGGCATCCACTCGCCGTTTTCGCACAATATTGGCAGCTATCCCTCAATCTCGATGCCACAAAACCAGATGAGGTCAAAGCCTTTTTAGATGGCAATGCTGACGTTTATGTTTCCGACCGGCTGCGCGCCGATTGGTTGAAGGCGCTGGGCAAGCAAAAGCAATGGGGGCTATTTCAAGCCGAGCGCCCGCTTTTAATCGCTGAGGATGCCGATGTTGCCTGCTATCAATTGCAAGCGCGCTTGGCTGAGCAGCCCGCCGACAAAACGCCCTTGGCGGAAGCCAAACGCCTGTGGTTTTCTGGCACCGATCTGCCGAGCAGTTGCAACCCGCTGTTCGAACAACTTGCCGATGAGGAATTATTAGGCGTGGACGATGTATTTGCGCGCCTGCGCCTAGCACTAGAAGCAGGCAATGTAAGCGTGGCGCGCTACGTCACGCAGTATTTACCCGCCAAATACCAAAGCGGCGTCAAACCGCTGGAAATCGTTGCCGATAATCCGGCCCGGTTTATCGAAAAACGTAATTTTGAACTCACCACGCGCAGCGGCAGAGAAATGGTGTTGTTCGCCGTTCACCGCATCGCGCGCACGGATCCGCAACAGGCGATTACTCGCTGGCAGTCCCTACAAGCGCAATTCACACCAGAAGAACAGACTTATATCGCTGGCCAAATTGCCGTCCATCTAGCGCGTCGCCACGAGTCCAATGCCTTGGACTGGTTCGGCTACGCTAAGGACACGCCGCTATCAGATTTTCAATTGGGTTGGAAAGCCCGCGCCGCCATGCGCGCGCAGGATTGGAGCGCACTGCTCGCCGCCATCGCCTGGATGAGCGAGGCGGAAAAACGCCGCCCCGAATGGCGCTATTGGTATGCGCGCGCGCTGAAATCCCTGGGCCGCCCCGTCGTGGCAGATGAACAATTCGCCGTCTTGTCGCGCGAGCATCATTTTTACGGCCAGCTTGCCAGCGAAGAATTAGGCGCGGTCATCGGCCCCACCTTGCTGACCTACAAACCGACAGAAGCAGAAATCAAAGCCATCGCCACCCACCCCGCCTTGCAACGCGCACTGGTCTTTTACCGACTCAATCTACGCCTCGAAGGCGTGCGCGAATGGACCTGGGGCATTCGCAAATTTGACGATAAGCAACTACTCGCCGCAGCAGAACTGGCGCGCCGCAACGATCTCTACGACCGCGCCATCAACACCGCTGACCGCACACAACAACTGCATGATTTCAGCTTGCGCTTCCCCGCGCCCTATTTAGACACGATGCAGGCTTATACCAAATCGCTCAATCTGGACGATGCCTGGGTCTATGGTTTGGTACGTCAGGAAAGCCGTTTCATTCAAGTCGCCAAATCCACCGTGGGCGCTTCGGGCATGATGCAATTGATGCCCGCCACCGCCAAATGGGTCGCACAAAAGCTTGGCATGAAAAGCTTCGATCACAGCCTCGTGAACAAACTCGAAATCAATTTTGCGCTCGGCACGTATTACTTGAAGCATGTAATGGACAGTTTGAGCGGCAGCCCCGTGCTCGCCACTGCCGCCTATAACGCTGGCCCCGGCCGCGCGCGCAGATGGCAAGAGATGAAGCCGATGGAGGCCGCAGCCTATATCGAATCCATTCCCTACAATGAAACACGCGACTACGTTAAAAAGGTAATGAGCAACAGCGCCTACTACGCCGCGCGTTTCGGCGACCCGCTCACTTCGCTCAAGAAGCGGCTGGGCATCATTCCCGGCCGCTCGAAGGAAGAGCTGCCGAGCGACGAGCCATAATAAAAAATCCGGCCACAGAGATCACAGAGATCACAGAGATCACAGAGGACACAGAGGACACAGAGAAACCCTGTCCACCGAACCGAATATAGGGTTTTCTCTATAGTCCTCTGTGGCAAAAAAATTATTTTGGTGTCTTTCTCGCTATCATTTGCCCCATGAGCACCCGCCATCGCTGGGATATATTCTGCATCGTTGTCGATAACTACGGCGACATCGGCGTGTGCTGGCGGCTCGCGCGCCAACTGGTTCGCGAACATGGCTTGACAGTGC
>JAYVBU010000352.1:0-2156 GCA_043750335.1 Betaproteobacteria bacterium
CTATTCGGAAGGCGATTGGTCCGCGACGGCGAGACCGCCTTCAATCTCCGTACGGCTTATCAAGCGCCGTTCATCCACCAGGAAGGTGTACATGGTGGGAATCACGTACAGCGTGAATACCGTGCCCACTAACACGCCGCCCACAATCACCCAGCCGATGGCTTGGCGCGACTCCGCACCCGCACCGGCGGCAAGTGCGATGGGCACGGCACCTAGTACGGTTGCTAGGCTGGTCATCAAAATTGGGCGCAGACGCAGACAGGCGGCTTCGGTCACCGCCTCGAATTTTTCTCGTCCCTGGTCGCGCAGTTGATTGGCAAATTCCACGAGCAGAATGCCGTTTTTGGTAATCAAGCCAATCAACATCACCAAGCCGATTTGGCTATAGACATTGAGTGTGCCGCCCTTGCCGAATTGTGCTTGCAGGTATAAGGCAATCACCGCCCCGGTAATCGCCAGCGGCACGGTGAGCATGATGACCAAGGGGCTTTTAAAGCTTTCAAATTGCGCGGCCAGCACCAGATAAATGAAGGCCAATGCCAGCAGAAAAACAAACCAGAGCTGCTGGCCGGATTCGCGAAACTCACGTGACTGGCCATCTAGGTCGGTGGTAAAGCGTTCGCCCAAGGCCTGCGGGCGTACTTGATCCAGATAATTTAGTGCTTCTTCCAGCGTGTAACCGGGTGCGACACGCGCTGACACAATGGCGGCGCGGAAGCGGTTGAAGTGGTTTAGCTCCTTGGGCGCGACGCGTTCTTCTATACGCACCAGATTGGCAAGCTGAATCAATCGCCCGTCGCGATTACGCACATATATCTGGCTCAAATCGTTTGGTGCTAGCCGGTCTTTGCCTTCCAACTTCACTACCACATCGTATTGCTCGCCTTCGCGCTTGAAGCGAGTGACATCGCGCCCGCCCAGCAGGCTTTCCAGGGTGCGGCCAATGGTTTCGATTTGCACGCCGAGCGATGCGGCTTTGTCGCGGTCGATGGTGACCGATAATTGTGGTTTGTTGAGTTTGAGATCGCTATCGACGTTGAGCATGCCTGGGAATTTTCGCGCTTTCTCCACCATAGCATCGACGCCGGTTTGTAATTCTTCCCACGAATTGCCTTGGATCACGAACTGCACGGGGGTGCTACGAAAGCTTTGCCCGAGTGAGGGCGGATTGATGGGAAAGGCTAATACCCCAGGCAATTGCCCACCCAATTTGGGCGTGAGCTCGTTGGTGATGTCGAATTGGCTGCGCTTGCGTTCGCGCCAATCTTTTAAAGTGACGAAGGCGAGTGCGCTATTGACCGGATTGGGCCTTTCTAAACCGGGGGCAACGACCGTGAAATAAGAAGTCACCTCGGGTATTTTCGCCAGAATTTTTTCAATCTCGCGCGTGTAACCATCGGTGTATTGCAGGGTTGCGCCTTCTGGTGCGTTGAGAAAAACAATAAAAATGCCACGGTCTTCCAGTGGTGCTAATTCTGATTTGAGGGTGTGAAACAAGGCGGCACCGATCCCGGCTATGCCGAGAAAAGCCAGCACCACGAGGCCACGATGGCGAAGGCTCGTGCTCAGCGAGCTGCGATAGCGCGCGCCGAGCCAGAGGAAAAAATCCCCCAAGGCGTTGTAAAAGCGACCATGCGTTTTTTGCTGGCGCAGCAGTTTGGAGCACATCATGGGCGTGAGCGTGAGCGCGACAAACCCTGATACCAATACTGCGGACGCCACGGTCAAAGCAAATTCGGTAAACAGGCGGCCGGTGTTACCCGTGGCAAATGCGAGCGGCGCGAACACCGCCGCCAGCGTAATCGTCATGGCTACCACCGCAAAGGCGATCTCCTGCGAACCCTTGAAGGCGGCTTGTAGCGGCGGCATGCCTTGCTCAATATAGCGGTGGATGTTTTCCAGCACCACGATCGCATCGTCCACCACTAAGCCAACCGCCAGCACGATGCCGAGAAGCGTCAGCACATTGATCGAGAAACCGAGCACCCAAATTAGAAAAAATGCGCCAATTAAAGAAACCGGAATCGTCACGAACGGAATCAAGGTAGCGCGGAATGAACGCAAAAACAGGAAGATCACCAACACCACCAAGCCCAGCGATTCCAGCAGCACTGCGTACACGGATTGAATCGAGGCTTCGACAAAGACCGAGCGGT
>JAYVBU010000353.1:0-4844 GCA_043750335.1 Betaproteobacteria bacterium
TCGCCTATGAATCGCGCAATATGTCGCGCGTGATGGAAATCAGCAAACCCTCGGCGCCACGGGAATCTTTGCTGAAACAACTATTTGCGCAATACAGCGTTATTGAAACCAGTATTGAAAACATCGAAGTGAGCGGCAACCAGGTAAGCGCCATATCGACGATAAATCGCCTGGTGACTAAATCGGGTGACGTCGTCTTTCCCGGCGATTCGTGGAAAAGTGCGCGATTGACTGTGCGTAAATCCGACGGCCAATGGCAGGCAGTTGAGTGGTAAGTGCGCTTGAGATTTTTGTATGAGAACATAATCAAATGCGCACCATTTCTCAGCTCCTGCCGCTCGCAATGTCCGTAGAACTTAACCCGTCTATCCGTTGCAGCGTTGTGCTCAGCAAATACGTTGCCTACCTGATTATCCTGCTTGAAGTCTTTCTGAAATGGCATGGAGACAGGACCTATGCCAAAAATTTTGCGCCCAGGTAGTGCACTTGACCCAAAACTCGCCCTTGCATTATCATAAACGATTTAATTTGGGTATTTGCCAATGAAAACCATGGACCGCCGCATTTTCCGCTTCTTATTTTTCTTAGGTTCTGTTTGCATTGCTCACGAAAGCTTCGCCGTGGATGCGAATCAGCAACTCGGGGATCTGGATATCGCGCCCCCCGTTATTGAACACGCTCCGTCAGAGTCGCCGATGGCGACTCACGGATTGGTCACCTTGTCCGCCACCGTACGCGATAACAACGCCGTGCGCTCGGTGCTGGTGTTTTACCGCAATGCGGGCGAGAAGAATTACCGTCAGCTCGGCCTCTCAGCACTGGGAGCGGACCTTTATCAAGTGACCTTGCCACCCGAACACATGGTGGGTAGTGAACTCGAATATTATTTTCAATCGACCGACAGCGCGGGAAATACCGTACTGCGCGGCACGAGCATCTCGCCAATTCACGTGAGCTTGCAGAAGCCGGATTTGAAAGCGCCCACGCAAACAGCGCTGGTTAAGGTCGAACCGGAGACGCCACCGGTGGCAACGTCGCGCTCGCGCACCTGGATGTGGTGGACCCTGGGGTTGGTGGCCGGGGGCGCGGCGGCTTATTTCGCTACCCAATCTGATTCACCCACTCCCTCGGGGGATCGCGGCACGGTCGTAAAATAACGGATGCATGGCAACATGAAAAATCGAACTGATTTGTTTACCCGGGCGATTCTAATCGCGACCACAGTCTTCGTGGTCGCGTGCGCAAAAAAAGCCGAAGAACCCCAACCGGTTGAATTCACGCCACCCGCGTTTACCGAACTCAGCACGTTCACCGAGAAAGTAAACGTCTCGTTGAAATACCTCGACGCCGCGGGCACTACCGAAAAAGCCGTTTGCGACGTGACCTGGGGCGCCAATAATCGACTAACAGGCACTTGCCCTAAACTCCCTCCGGGCGATTATCGTTACGTGCTGGAATATCGCGACAAAGTCGACAACACCGTACTCGCCAGCGCGACGGGGCCCGTAGGGATTAGTCAAAACAGCCCGGTGACCATCGCGCCCACGTTAGTAAAGAACGATACGAACATACAGGCATTCCTGGCTGTCGCGAGCTTACCCGTGTGTATTTTTGACACGTCGAACTATGACGAATGCGTTGCCCAATAACGTTTTGTGGCGGAAATGAATTGTTAAGAAGGAACCGCACCCATGTTTTCAATTAAACGCCCGCCAGTGAAAATTGCCGCGTTCTGTGTCGTTGTACTCTCCGTTGGCGCCGCCGCGAGTGAAGTAGCCGGCCTCACCACATTTACGGCCGGTAAGCCAATCAAAGCGGCCGACATCAACGCCAATTTCGATGCTTTGAAAAATGCGACAAACAACACGAGCGCCGATGTCACGACACTCCAAGGTACGGTCGGTACACACACCACTAACATCACCGATTTACAAACGCGCGTCGGTAAACTCGAAGGGCAATGCCCGCCCGATATGGTGGCGGTCGGGCCTGCCTGCGTCGATAAATATGAGAACAGCGTGTGGCGCGTCACGCAAGCCGCCACGGTGACTTCGATTCTTGCTGGGACAGCGACGCCAAGCCAACTAAGCGCCAACGGCGTGCGCCACGGCGACGGCGTGGACGACTACGGCGCAAATTGCGACGATACGGCCAGCAATTGCGGAGACTACTATGCAGTATCGGTCGCGGGTGTAAAACCGTCCGCTTACCTCACCTGGTTCCAAGCCGCGGCATTGTGCGCCAACGCCGGTAAACGCTTGCCAACGAATCAGGAATGGCAAGTGGCGGCGTTTGGCTCGCCTGATCCAGGCACCAATACGGCGGGAGATAATACGTGCAATGTGAGCACGGGCGCTCCCGACAATACGGGCGCTCGAACGCTGTGCAAATCCAAACGTGGCGCGTTTGATATGGTGGGGAATGTTTGGGAGTGGGTCGCAGAGTGGACGCAGGGCGGCAGTCCAGCCTGGGCGCCAAAACAAGGAGATTCCACTAACACGGCGCTTTACGGCAGCGATTATAGCTACGGCGCTAATGCCGCGAACAATCAAGGGGGCGGCGCAAATATGGCTGCGGCAATTATTCGAGGCGGGGGCAGTTGGGATAACGGAGCTGCAGGTGTGTTCGCCAATTCCTTTGTCGAGGCACCAGCTCGCCCAGCAATTTACTTGGGATTTCGTTGCGCGAAGTGAGGCTGTCCAGACGAGAAAATGCGGTTGAGAACGAATACATTAAAGGGGTCGTATTCGTTTGGCTTGGATCGAAAATTTCAGAGTCGACAGCATCGACGCGCAATTCTATTCCGTTTCGCAAGCAATCTTTGAAAACTGGAACAACAATCATGAATTGGTTCTACAAAAGAGGCATCTCGTACGTGAGCGCAGGCCTAACCGTGCTTTCTATAAACGCTAGCGCCGCCGAAGTCACCGGTCTCACCGCCTTTACGGCTGGTAAACCAGTGAAGGCCGCGGACATTAACACGAATTTCAACGCACTCAAGACCGGGGTGAACGATCACGACAGTCGAATCACGACGCTCGAAACAACCGCAGGTGGAAATTCGACCCTTTCCACGCGCGTTACCGCGATTGAGAATCACCAAGCACTAACACTTTGCCCGCCCGACATGGTGCCAAATGGCCCTGCGTGCATCGACAAATATGAATCAAGCGTATGGGAAACATCAGACGCAAGCCTAATCGTGAAAATCCGCACAGGCACAGCCGCAAAGGTCGATTTTAACGCCGGTAACTCTACCCAACACGGTGCCAGTAGCGACGACTACGGCTCAAATTGCCCCGACACCGCCAACGGCTGCAAAACGTTCTACTCCGTTTCTATTGCTGGGGTAAAACCCGCTGCTTTCCTCACCTGGTTCCAGGCCGCATCTGCCTGCCGCAACGCGGGTAAACGCCTTCCCACCAATCAAGAATGGCAAGTGGCGGCGTTCGGCACGCCTGACCCCGGAACGGAGCAAGCGAACAATTGCAACGTTGCCAGTGGTGCCAAGACTGACACGGGCGCACGGAGTCTATGCGTCTCCGATGTAGGTGCATTTGATATGGTGGGGAACCTTTGGGAGTGGACCGCAGATTGGACTCCGGGTAGCACCCCCAGCACACCAGCATCCAGGAACACACCTTTATACGGCGAAGACTACAGCTCAACGGTCGGTTCAGCAGCGGATCAGGGAGGCGGAGCCAACATGCCAGCTGTATTAGTTCGGGGCGGCTACAACCAGGACTCGGGATTTGCCGGTGCGTTTGCATTCTCAGCATACTTTGCACCGTCACAAGGGGGCAACGGGGGGATCGGCTTCCGCTGCGCCAAATAGCTCTGCCCGCAATAGCGAATATTTCGGGTATCTCGATCGAATAAAAGTTGATTGAAGCAACACGCTGCCCTCAGTGCTTTCCGAACTGGATCTAATAAAGGGAACGACATACATGAATTGGCTCCACAAGCATAGCCGCCCCTACCTGACCGCTGCCTTCATAGCCTTTTCCGCCAGCGTTGGCGCTGGCGAAGTCACCGGCCTCACCGCCTTCACCGCCGGTAAGCCCGTAAAAGCCGCCGACATAAACGCGAATTTCAAGGCGCTGAAAGGCGCAACCAACGATCATGAAACACGCGTAAAAACACTCGAGGCGAATACGCCCGTCGATTTGGCGAGCTTAATTAATCGTGTCACAGCGCTTGAGGCGAAGCTCAACACACAGCTGGATGCGGAGGCGGTAAGTGCAAAATACACCGTCGAAGGCTTAAGCCAATCGCTGTCCACTCCGGCAACTATACAGTTCAACACTAAAGTCTGGGACACTCACAATGCCGTCACAACAGGGGCCGATTGGCGGTTTGTCGCGCCGATGGATGGCAGATACCTAGTCACGTTCAAATACTTTTCTGGTGCGGCTTCGGGCTCAACTGAAACATACATTCAGGTAAACCGGGAAAACAAGGACCGATTTCAGACATTCCCGGTATTGGTCTCCGTCTATGATTACACGGCGACCAACGGAACAACCACCGGACTGCTCAACGGCTCAACCCGTTTCCAAACTCAGACAGTCACGGCCGGTACTACCGTGTTGTCGCTGTTAAAGGGCAACACAGTTGCCGTCTTTAATAGCCAGGCAGCTACCGGCAGTATCTATGCCGGGACAACCGATTCCTTCGTTGCGATCACCAGAATTGGAAATTGAGGGCCCAAGCTATGATTTATGTCATCCGTAAACACGGAGTATTCCATCCTGGCCCGGTGGTTTTGCCCTAATTTTACCTGTTATCGGTCGGTGTCCCCCATGGCGTGGAATCCGCGAGCTAGGCAAGTATCCGCCGCGAGA
>JAYVBU010000354.1:0-4836 GCA_043750335.1 Betaproteobacteria bacterium
CTCACAAAAAATGTTCCCTTACATATCACCTATATGCGGCGGTAACATTTTTTGCTCGCGCCTCGTCTTGCTTAGAACTTTGAATTTTTAGAGGCACCCATATATGAACGATAAAACGATTTACTGCGGATTTAATCAAGACACGCACGGCATCACCATGCTCGGGCGAATTGTGTTGGATGCTTGGTTATTCGAGCTCATTCCTAAAAGTGAAGATTGCATAGGATGGGACTTGCAACGCATGCAACAACTCATGCAGCAGGTCAACGAGCGCTGGGACGCGCACGGCAACCTGCCCAGCCGCTTGCCGCCAGAGTTACGCGAGCGCCACACCGAACTTTACGCCTGGGCCACCACGCGCGCGCGTGAGCGCGGCTGGGATCCCGAACTTAACGACGACGATTAATCTGAAACTCGCGTTGCGAGGCTTAAAAAACGAAATGGAGAGAAGCATGCGTTTTTTAGAACGCCTTTTTGAAAAAGCATTGTGGAATGGCCGCTTCGTGGTGGTGATCGCGGTGGTCGCCAGCATGGCCGCCGCCACGGCGATTTTCTATATGGCCACGGTGGACGTGGTGTATCTAGTCGGCCACATGCTGAATTATGCTGACCCATCCATGGCGCTGGACGTGCGCAAGGCGATTCACGACGAGACCATTACACATGTGGTTGAGGTAGTGGATGGCTATCTACTCGCCACCTTCATGCTGATTTTTGCGCTGGGCATGTATGAGCTTTTTGTCAGCGATATTGATGAAGCACATGGCAGCAAAGCTTCCAGCAAAATTCTCGTGATCGAGAGTTTGGACGATTTAAAATCCCGCTTAGCCAAAGTGATTTTGATGATTTTGATCGTCACGCTGTTTGAAGAAGCGCTGAAGATGAATCTCACCACGCCTCTCGATCTCTTGTATTTAGGCGGCGCGATTGCGTTAGTGGGTATCGCTTTGTATTTCAGCCATAAATCAGAATCTCATGGCAAGGAAAGCGAAGACGGGGCGCACTGAGTCGGCCTCAGCGTTGAGGGGATTGACGTCCCTCGTTGCTTCCAGTGTGCCGTAGCTGGATGAGGCGCGCCAGCGCGATGCCGACTTACCTGTTTTAAACAGGGTCTCCCGCTGGTTTTAGCAGGCAAATTTCTGCGCGGGGGTCTTCCTCGCAGACGCGACGCGCGATGGTATTTAGCGCCATATCCTCGGTGGCGAAAATATTTTCGGCGCCTATGATCTGACGCAGGCCGGTGGCTTCCATAATATCCAGCACTTGTTTTTTTAAGCCGCTAAACATCAAGGTCACGCCGTTATCGCGCAGACGCTCGACCAGATGGTGAATCACTTCCTCGCCTGAAGCATCAAGCGCATTGATGCCATCACCCACGACCAAGATGTGCTTGGCTTTGGGGTGGCCTGCCGCTGCTTCCAGGATAGCATCCTCGAAATAGGAGACATTGGCAAAATAGAGAGAACCGTCGAAGCGGATCGCCACCACGTATTCGCTGGTCGGCAAGTTGTGAACTATCACGTCGCGCAGGGTGCCATCGGCATGGCGTCCGAGGATGGCGACACGCGGTTGCATGGTGCGATAGAGGTAGAGAATCAGCGCTAAGCCCGCGCCGACCATGATGCCGCTGTCTAAGTGCGGCGCGAAGCCTAGGGTGGCAATAAAAGTGACCACCGAGGCAATCCCATCATGCTTATGCGCGTGCCAAGCGTGTTTGATACCTTTGAAGTTAATCAGGCCGGTCACCGCCAGCATGATGATAGCGGCCAGCACCGCCTGTGGCAGGTGATACAACAGGGGGGTAAGGAACAGCAGGGTCACCAGCACGATAATCGCGGTAAACACCGAGGCCATGCCCGTCACCGCACCCGCGTTCAGATTCACCGCCGAGCGCGAGAAAGAGCCGCTGGCCGGGTAAGACTGGCTCATGCTGCCGATGATATTGGCCAAGCCCTGGCCGATTAATTCTTGATTGGGGTCGAGGCGTTGCTTGGTCTTGGCCGCCATGGCTTTAGCGATAGAAATTGCCTCCATGAAACCCACCAGAGAGATGACCAACGCGGCGGAGAGCAGGCTCATGGCGATCTCCCAATTGAATTTGGGGACACTCAAGCTGGGTAAGCCAGAAGGGATGCTGCCCACCACTTCGCCGCCACCTTGGAGCTTGAATGCGCCATTGGTAATTTTGCGGATTTTGTACTCGGTAGTGTCAAGCTTCAGGCCTGTCGGTGCCTTGCCAGCCGGGAAGATGGCGAGCGTATTGCCAGCCTCGTCAATCTGGCGTACCACTTTCAAGCGTTGCAAGCGTTTGCGAATTTTGCTGGATTCTTCTTCCGCCTTCGTCATGGCGATGTGCTTAATCTCCAGTTCGTATTCGAGTTGCGCGGCTTTGGCGCTGCCTGCCCCATCGGTTTTCACGGCGGCTTTTAGCTCGCCACTTTTGAGCGCCGATTGTATAGCGAGCTCAGCGCCACGCAGATTATTCTCATCTGTTTGTTGCACCAGCGCATGTAGCTCGGCGTCTTGGATGTGCTCTATCTTACCGGTGGCGATTTTCTCAAACTGCACGGCATAGCTGACGAGCGTGGAAAGGAGTACGGCGATCAGCACAGACGGTAGCTTAGGAAATTTTTTACGCATAAACAACATCAGAGCGAAGGCAGATGCGCCCATGATGAACGTCGGCAGATGGGTGTCGCCGAGCTGCATCAACACGCCCCAAATATCGTTGATGAAGTGTTCGCTGCGGCCCATCGATACGCCGAAGATTTTATTCAATTGCGACAGGCCGATGATGATGGCCGCTGCGCTGGAAAAACCTACAATCACCGGGTGCGAGAGAAAATTCACCACCACACCGAGTTTGAATATGCCGAGCGTGAATTGGATTAGCCCGACCAACAGTGTGAGCGCAATGGCCAGCGCAATATAATCGGCGGAGCCGGGCGCGGCCAAAGGTACGAGGGCTGACGCAGTTAGCAACGACACCACGGCGACCGGGCCAGTGGCCAACTGTGCCGATGAGCCCCATAAGGCGGCGATAATGACCGGCAAGAAAGCGGCGTACAGGCCGTAATAGGCGGGCATCCCGGCCAACTGAGCATAGGCCATCGATTGCGGGATCAGCACCAATGCCACCGTGATACCGGCGAGTAAGTCCGCCTTGAGAGTGTCGCTGCCAAGGGGAAACCACCTTAGAAAAGGGAAAAAACGTGCGAGCTGATTCATTTGCTTCCTGCTGGGATGAAGGTGCCTGGGCAACCCCAGGGGCGACCAAAAAGCGCTGATTATACCGCTAGAAGCGCGGTATTTATAGTGTCTGCTGTTGCGCGGCGCATCGTCGGTTCGCGCGCCATTGCGTTCGGCCTAGGACCTCGTAGTAAAATATGCGCAACCCTTTTTAATTTTCTGCGACACCCCTTGTTTGTCAGCAGACCACCAACAAGCTGTTTGGAGATTAGCTTATGCGACGGCTAGTACAAAAAAAACTACTGACCCTCATTACTTCACGTGCATTTGAAAGCATGATTATAAAAGCGTTGCGGCAGCGCGGTGTCGGTGGCTATACCGTGGTGCAAGCGAGTGGGGCTGGGGCGTCCGGGATTCAATCGGGTATGCTCGATAGCGATTCCAATATCTTGATTTACGTTATTTTGTCTGAGGCGCGTTTAATCACCTTGCTCGATGATTTCGATGAAATGATGAATAGCGACTACCGCATCAAGGTGATCGTGACGGATATCTCGATCCTGCCGCGCAAGCATGCTTCCAGCGCCACCATCAATGAATAAAACGTTGCATCTTTCGGGAAATATAAGGTAACGCGAAATGGATATAAAAGCATTCGCCACGCTGCTTGACCCAGCTATTTTATTTTTCTTCTTGGGTATTTTTGCCGCACTGGTGCGATCCAACTTAGAGATACCGGCACCCATCGCCAAATTTTTGTCCTTGTATTTGCTGATGGCAATTGGCATCAAGGGCGGCGTGGCCCTGAGCGTGAGTGGCGTCCATCCGCAGATGCTGATCGGGCTGGCGATCGCGCTGTTCATGGCATTTTTTGTGCCGCTCTATACCTACCCCCTGTTGCGACGCAAAGTAGATGGTTTCAATGCCGCCGCGATTGCCGCCACCTATGGCTCGGTGAGTGCGGTGACGTTTATCGCGGCGGGGCAGTTCCTGGATAACCACGGTGTCGAACACGGCGGCTATATGGCCGTCGCACTCGCTATCATGGAAGCCCCGGCCGTCATCATGGCGGTCGGTCTGGCCGCTTTGGCGCGCAGGAGTTTAGCCAAACAGGAAACCGGGACCGCGACGCCCCAAATCGGTAAATACCGCGGCGCATTTTCAGTGAAGAGTATTTTGCACGAGTCTTTCACCGACGGTGCCATTCTCTTGCTCATGGGTAGTTTGTTGATTGGCGTGGCGGTGGGGGAGGAAGGTTATAAAGTCATGAAGCCTTTCACTGGCGATTTATTCAAAGGCTTATTGGCGTTCTTTTTATTAGAGATGGGGATTTTGGTCGCCCGGCGCATTCGTGAGATGAAAGGCGTGGGCCCGTTTTTGATTGGCTTTGCCGTTTTGATCCCCATACTTAATGCCATGATCGTGATTTTCCTGTCCCATTTGGGAGGGTTGGGCGTGGGCGATACGCTGATGTTGGTCGTCCTTGCGGCCAGCGCCTCATACATCGTCGTGCCCGCCGTGGTGCGGGTTGCTATCCCGGAGGCGAATCCTGGGTTTTATTTTGGCATGGCGCTCGCCCTGACATTCCCTTTCAATGTCGTGCTCGGCATACCGCTGTACTACCATCTGATCCAAATTTTTTTCAAG
>JAYVBU010000355.1:0-21474 GCA_043750335.1 Betaproteobacteria bacterium
AAACACAAAACGCTATCGGTTAAAATCCCGGCAGGCGTGGACGAAGGGGATCGCATTCGTTTATCTGGCGAAGGCGAGCACGGCATCAACGGTGGCCCGCCCGGCGATTTATACGTCGTCATCCAATTACGCGAACATCCCGTGTTCAAACGCGACCATGATGATTTGCATTGCGAGATGCCGATTAGCTTTACCACCGCCGCACTCGGCGGCGAGATGGAAATTCCCACCCTGGATGGCCAAGCCAAAATAAAAATCGCAGAAGAAACCCAAACCGGAAAAGTATTCCGTCTGCGCGGCAAAGGCATCAAGGGTGTGCGTAGCCAAACGCATGGCGATTTATATTGCCATGTCGTGGTAGAAACCCCGGTCAAGCTGACGGCACGACAAATGGCGTTACTGCGCGAGCTGGAAACCCTGAGCCAAAATGAAGACAACAACCCGCGCGCAAAAGGGTGGATGGATAAGGTAAAGGATTTCTTCGGACAATAAGCAAGCAGTATTACTTAAATCATGCTGAGCTACCGCCACGCCTTTCACGCCGGCAACCACGCCGATGTTTTAAAGCATCTGCTGCTGGTGCAGTTGATCCGCTATTTCAAACAAAAAGACAAACCCTTCTGGGTGATCGACACGCATGCCGGTGCGGGCCTGTATGAATTGGAAAACGGCTACGCTACCAAACTGAATGAATTTGAAACGGGTATAGGCCAACTCTGGCCGCGCGCGGACTTGCCCGCCCCGCTCAAAGACTATGTCGATCTGGTGCGCCAACTGAATCCAGATGGAAAGTTACGCTTCTATCCCGGCTCACCCTGGCTGGCCCTGCATGCAATGCGCGAACAGGATCGCTTGCGGCTGTTTGAGCTGCACAGCAGCGATGCGCGGCACTTGCAAGAAAATTTCAAAGCAGCAGGCCGTCGCGTTGGCATCGCCACCAGCGATGGCTTCGCTGGCTTGAAGGGCTTGCTTCCGCCCCCGCCACGGCGCGGTCTCGTTTTGATCGACCCCTCCTACGAGCTGCGCGAGGATTATCAACAGGTGCTGCATGCATTGCGCGATAACCTGCAACGCTTCGCTACGGGGACTTTCGCATTGTGGTATCCGCAACTCGCGCATATTGAATCCGCACAATTACCAGATAAGCTAAAAAGATTGGACAGTAAAAACTGGTTGCACGTCACGCTCAACGTACGCGCACCCGCCGCCGACGGGATCGGCATGCACGGCAGCGGGATGTTTATCATCAACCCACCCTGGACGCTGCACGCGATGCTAAAAAGTGCCATGCCCTATCTCGTTCAAACGCTAGGGCAAGATGTAGGATCGGGGTTTATTTTGGAACAGCAGTGCGCGTAAGGCGACGGTAGGGGCGAAGCATGCCCGTCTCTCGCAACATCAATAAAAAACTCAATAGGCCAGCTCCATCGCGGCGGTGTATTTGCCTAAGCGCGCCGCACTATTCAAGCGCGCCCGCTTTAGCAAAGCCTGTTGCGCTGCGTCGATATTGCTTGGCATGCCGCACCATGCTTTGAGCGCGGGCGCTTGCAGCGCTCGGCCATACGAAAAAGTTAAAACCCAGGGCTGCTGTGTTTGTGCAAGTCTATTCATGGCATTGAGATTGGCGGTCGCCGCTGCATCGCTTTGCCCGCCAGAGAGAAAAAAGATTCCTGGCACAGCCACCGGTACGGTGCGCCGAAAACATCTAAGTGTCGCGGCGGCGATTGCTTCTGCAGTCGCCTGTTGCGGGCTTTCTTTTCCCGGCAAGACCATATTCGGTTTCAACAAAATGCATTCCAGCACCACGCGATGGCGGTGCAAGGCGTGAAACACGGTTGCCAGCACTTCCTCCGTCACCGCTTCGCAGCGCGCGATGTCGTGGCTTCCGTCCATCAACACTTCTGGTTCCACAATCGGCACGATGCCGAGTGATTGGCAGATCGCCGCATAGCGCGCCAAGCTGTCTGCATTTGTTTCTATCGCACGGGTCGAGGGTAGCCCATCGCCAATCGTTATCACTGCACGCCATTTCGCAAAACGCGCGCCACGTACTTTATAGTCGGCAAGCCGCTCGGCTAATCCATTCAAGCCGTGCGTCACGGTGTCGCCAGGAAAATTCGCCAATGCTTGTACGCCTTTATCCACCTTGATGCCGGGTACGATGCCTTGCGCCGCCAGCAATTGCGGGAATGCTATGCCAGCTTGGTTTTTTTGATGTAGCGTTTCTTCAAACAGAATCACGCCACTGATCGCGTCGCTCAAACCCGGCACGGTAAACAGTAACTCACGATAGCTACGCCGATTTTCTTCGGTAGAAGCCACGTCAATGTGCTTGAAGCGCTTTTCGATCGTGCCACTGCTTTCATCTGCGGCGAGAATGCCCTTGGCCGATGCTGTCAGATCGGCCACGGTACTTTCCATTGCTTGCGTGGACATAGGGGTGCGCCCGGTTTAATCGAATGATTAAAGATAGACCCCAATAGGCGCGGTAGCAAGAAACCCTACCGCGATAGAATGTATAGCTTATTTGTAGAGAAGAAAAATAGATTCGGCAACGTCAGCCGTTAGAAGCGCCACCAGAATTTTCTGCTGGTAGCGACGCATCTGAACCGGCAGCCGTGGTGTCGCCATCAGGCTGTTGCTCCGCCTGTTTACGCAGGCGCTTTTGCTCTTGTTTCTTTTTCTTTTCCAGCTCTTTTTGGCGTTTCTCGAATTGGTAATTGGGTTTTGCCACGACGTTATCCTTGATAATGGCCCGTGCTGCCTAATCAGCAGCGGTCGCCTCTTCACGCATAATACGCTAGCGCCGCACAGTATGAAACTTGGGTTAGATTCTCCTTGCTACGCGCTTCTGCACTAAATTTATGCGGTGTCATGACGATATCTCAAATGGATTCAGGAGAAACCATGTCCACGCTAGAAATTTCCATTTTAGTTGTAACGGTCTGTGCACTATTCGTCGCAAATATAAGCGCTACCATTCGTATCGTGCGGCAGGTCGGGCGATATGGCATTCATTACGTGCTATTCATTTGGTTTGTGCCGGTGATTGGCGCGCTGTTCATCCTGGCAAAATTAAAACGCGCGCGCCCGACACACTTGCTGCCGACCAACCCCAACACCCTCAGCAGCCCTTCCACTCTCCAGGCCGACCCTTGGCCAACGGTGGGCGATATGACCGGCTCGCACCCCCCTTACCGCAAGTAAGCCACGCCTTAGGTGGCGAGTAAGCCGTACATCATTTTTAACGCCGTCGCCATGACGACAAGCGCCAGAATATTACGCAGCAAACGGCGCGGCAGGCGTTGCGATAATTCAGAACCAATCTGCGCGCCGATGATGCCGCCGCTCACTGTGATCGCAGTCAACAACACAGGAATTTGCGCCGTGCCGATACGCCCCAACACCACCGCCACCGATGACGCCACGCCGACTGCCAATGCTGTGCCGATTGCGATACGCAGAGGCATGCCTAAAAACGCCATCAAGACCGGCACGAATAAAAATCCGCCGCCTTGCCCGATCAAGCCCGCGCATACACCGATCACCCCACCCAACAGCCAAGCGCGGGGCCGACTGTAGTGCGGCGCGGGCGCATCGTGTTCGGGCTCTGCCACTTCCGGGTGCGGGAACAGCATGAGGATTGACGCGATCAGCGCCATCACGGCAAACAAAATCAAAATCCATTGCCCGGAAATGGAATGGGAAGCGATAGAACCCAAGAGCGCAGCCAGGGTCATCGCACCACCGAAATCACGGGCCAGAGGCCAATACACGCGACGATGACGGTGATGCGCGATTGCGCCTGAGAGCGCGCCAAACAAGCTTTGCACGGAAGTGATGGCGGCGGCGGTTTTAATGGACAGCGCAACTAAGCCGAACGCAGGCGGCGCATAAAGTAAAAGCGGGAACATGATAATGCCCCCGCCGATACCGACTAAACCAGACAGTAACCCACCGAGTAAGCCCGATAGAAAAAGAACAGTATAAAGCTCGGATGCCACGATAGGGATTGACCTGAGATTGGCGATTTTTTGCTAGTTTACGGCCCCTCAATCGTCACGCTGCTAGCACCTTGAGCGGCTACCACGCGCCCTACGGGAGCGGCGACGAGGCAATTCATCTCATTCAATTTTGCAATGATTTTTTCTGCCGCATCGGGTGCCACCGCCATGAGCAAACCGCCGGAAGTTTGCGGGTCGGTGAAAATCAATTGATGATCGGTACTGAGACTGCCGTTGAATTGTATCGCACTCCCAAAAGCAGCAAGATTGCGATAGGCTCCACCGGGCACGATGCCCTCAGTCGCCAGCGCCCAAGCTTCTTCCATGACCGGGACTTTTCCCGCATTCAAAATAATGGACACCCCCGCACCGCGCGCCATTTCCAGGGCATGGCCAGCGAGGCCAAAGCCAGTCACATCCGTCAGGGCATGTACGCTATCTTGCGAGCCCAACCACGCACCGGGTTTGTTCAGTGTGGACATGGTGCGTACGACCTTCGCATAGCCTTCTTGGGATAGGGACTGCACTTTGACCGCCGTACTCATGATGCCGATACCCAACGGTTTAGTGACGATCAACACGTCGCCCACCTTGGCGCCAGAATTACGTTTTATTTTAGTCGGATCGACCATGCCGATTACGCACAAACCAAAAATCGGCTCTTCATTATCAATCGAGTGACCACCCGCAATCATGATGCCCGCGTCTTGGCAGGTTTCGACCCCGCCACGCATAATCTCTTGCATCACATTGAGCGGTAATTTATTCACCGGAAAGCCCACGATGGACACTGCCATCATTGGCACGCCCCCCATCGCGTAAACGTCACTAATGGAATTAGTCGCCGCGATGCGTCCAAAGTCATAGGGATTGTCCACAATGGGGGTGAAGAAATCATTCGTGACAACAATTGCTTGGCTATCATTGATTTTATATATCGCTGCGTCGTCATCCGATTCAATGCCGACGAGCAGATTGGGATCGGTGGCAAAGCGCGGTACATTTGCCAAAATTTCGTGCAAGGCCGCCGGGTCGATTTTGCAGCCACAGCCCCCACCGTGGGAGTATTTAGTCAGGCAAACTTGATTTGCAGATCCAATATCCATTTGAGTGCGCTCATTATTTTGGGTGACAGACTTTCTAGCTTCAATTTAACGGCGGATAGTTCGAGAACTTGAGCGCATCCGCTGGAACCGAAATTACGATAATCGAAAAAATACCTCTCTTGGTTAAAGAATCTCCACGATGTAGCCGATGTAAGCCAAAACCTTCCTTCATTTTGAATATTCATACAGAGAAACTTTATGGAAGCCATTGTCACCCACAAACAAGAGCGCGAATTAGATGCACGCATCGCTGAAAAAGTGATGCATGAAAAAGTGATCTGGTCAGATAACAAACCGTATCTCGCCACCAACCACGATGCAGCGGCGCACAGTGAAAATACCGTGCCAAATTACTGCACCAGCGTGGGCGCAGCCATGACCGTCGCCATGCAATTACGGCGGATCGGATTCACCATAGATATCCTGATGGATGAACGTGGCACTACGCTGACCATCGTGACCAATGGCGGCGAGGAAATCGTTCGCTTTGAAAACATCATTTCGCGTTTTGCACAGTACATGTGCCATGGGGCGTTGATCGCCATCGGCGAGGAGCGGCGGCGTGGAGAAGACCGACGAAACACGCGTGGCTAAAGTGGCCGATAGCCTGCTTCGATTACTCACTTATCAGCTGGATTGATCCGCTATGCTAAAACCCAAACGACAGAACGACAGTTTTATGCCCGCCGGAAAGCGCGGCGCATTCACTTTTTTAGGAAGCATCCCCATCCCCAAAGACCCACGTCTATTTGCGCCGAGGCCTCGGCTCATAATGGTGAACGGCGTGGATGATCTCTTGATACGGAAGATTCGCTAGACCGTCATACCGTTTTTCCGCCGCGCTCAATACACCAATAATATTGGCAACAGGGCCTGATGCGTCGGGGCGGGTAGCGCGCTCGACGCCCAACAAACCTCCGCACTGCAACTTGAGTTCTTTGGTATGCGGAACCGGCGCGTCTGGGTGAGCAAGCTTGAGCGTGAACGCTGACGCTCGCCGCAACTCATTTCTCAGCGCCTCGCACAAGGCATGCGCGGGAGCGTCCTTGCAACCCGCCGCTTCGCGCTCGGCAATGTTACGTCGGATCGAATGTTCACATCCACAACAACGACACAGGATCGCACGCTCGAATACACACTGGAGCGGGTTCACGGTCGTATAGGCTTCGCGATAGGCGTTCTCGTCGAGCATGGCGCGGCCTCGGCTTAGAAATCCTCGCCAGTGGTGGGCGGCGCTTCACGCACTTGCGACAGCATATCTTCTGCTTGCAACTCTGATTCAGCAAACATCACTTTAACCAGTTGGCCATTCGCAAGCACCATGCTGTTACGCAGTGTCTTGGCTTCGGCACTGGCCCCCTTGAAACTATCGAACGTCGCCAGCAACGCCAATTGTCTCACCGGGTAATTGTCAATTTTATAAACGTAATACGGCATGATTGCCTCCTTAGGCCGATTTCAACAAATGCTGCACATACAAAGAGCAACCTTCCTCAACAGTGAGGAGCGGCGCGTCATACCCAGCCGCATGCAAATTGGCGATGTCGGCTTGGGTAAAATTCTGATACTTCCCTTTCAGTGCGTCAGGGAAGTCGATGTATTCCAAAATCCCTTCAGCGTGCAACTGCGCAAGGCTCAACTCGGGCTCGCCTTTTGCGCGGCGGCAGGCATTTACGGTAGCGACCGCGACGTCGTTGAAGGTCTGTGCGCGGCCTGTTCCCACATTAAAAATACCTGACTGTTCGGGGTTGTCCAAGAAATGCAAATTAACCTTCACCACATCCTCGACCGAAATGAAGTCACGCCGCTGCTCGCCGTTGCTATAGCCACCGCTGCCTTCAAACAATCGTACTTTTCCCGTCGCCATGTATTGATTGAAAAGATGGAAAGAAACAGAGGCCATGCGTCCCTTGTGCTGCTCGCGTGGGCCGTACACATTGAAGTAACGGAAGCCAGCAACTTGCGAGGTGAGATGGGGCCAATTGCGCCGCACGTATTGGTCGAACAAATATTTAGAATACCCGTACACATTGAGCGGGCCTTCATGCGAACGCTCTTCCTTGAATATTGTACCGCTGCCATACACGCTGGCAGATGAGGCGTATAAAAAAGGGATTCCCTCTGCCTGACAATAATCAAACAAGGTCACGGTATAGCGATAGTTATTGTCCATCATGTAGCGGCCATCAGTTTCCATGGTGTCGGAACACGCCCCTTCATGGAAAATAGCCGCGATGTCATCCTCCCACGCACCTTCCAACAGCAGCTCGACAAAATCGGCCTTATCGACATAATCCGCGATTTCACAATCGACCAGATTTTTGAATTTATCGGCGTGGGTCAGGTTATCGACGCAGATGATGTCGGCCTCGCCGCGTGCGTTGAGCGCTTTAACAATATTCGCGCCGATGAATCCGGCAGCGCCGGTAACAATGTAAACCATCTTGATTTCCTATTTAATGGACAGGATTAACAGGATTTTTCAGGATTAACGCAAACCCGCCTTCATCCTGAAAAATCCTGTTAATCCTGTCTATTGATCGAATAACTCTTCCCGCTGTACCACTGCCGTGCCAAGTTTCGCCACCACGATGCCAGCGGCGCGATTGGCGACGCGCACGGCCTCGGCCATATCAGCACCACACGCCAACATCACCGCCAGGGTCGCTATCACCGTATCACCTGCGCCCGACACATCAAACACTTCGCGCGCTTGTGTTTGTTCGTGCACTCTTTCACCTTCGCGATACAAGGTCATGCCTTCTTCGCTGCGCGTGACCAGCAAACCTTTGAGATTTAATTCGCCACGCAATGCCTCAGCCTTGCGCGTCAACTCTTCCTCGGTTTTCCAGCTACCCGCTACTTCGCGGAACTCGCCGCGATTCGGTGTCAATAGCGTGGCGTTGCGATAACGCGAATAGTCATCGCCTTTCGGATCCACCAGCACCGGAATTTTTGCCGCGTTGGCTTGCTCAATCATGCGCGTAATGTGCACGAGACCGCCTTTGCCGTAATCGGACAGGACGACGACATCGCACTCGCCCAGCATGCGCTCAAAGTTCGCCAATGCCTCAGACAAAATTTCATGGCTGGGCGCCGTTTCAAAATCAATGCGCAACAACTGCTGTTGCCGACCGATAACGCGCAGTTTGATCGTGGTGGAAATCGTCGGATCACGATGCAACTCTGCGCGCACGCCTTCTGTCTGCATCAGCTCGGCAATTTTACTGCCCGCTTCATCATTGCCCGTTACGGACAATAACGCTGCCTTAGCGCCCAGTGCCGAAATATTGCGCGCCACATTGGCCGCCCCGCCGGGACGCTCATCGCTACTGGTCACGCGCACTACCGGCACTGGGGCCTCCGGCGAAATACGGCTCACCTCGCCAAACCAATAACGGTCGAGCATGACATCGCCCACTACCAATACACGCGCTTGTTCAATCGGAATTATCATGTTTAGCCAAATCAAAATCAGCCACAGAGATCACAGAGGATTCTCTGTGATCTCTGTGGCAAAAGGTTTTACTGCCGTCCAATCGGAAAATACTCCAAGCCCTGCTCGCGCACCAGCTTCGGCTCGTACAAATTACGCCCATCGAATATCACCGGATGCGTGAGCTTGGCTTTGATTTCGCTGAAATTCGGGCTGCGGAACATTTTCCACTCCGTCGCAATCACCAAAGCATCCGCCCCATCCAGACAGGCCATCGGCGTCTCGGCATACGCTAAGCGCGGCTCATCGCCATAGATACGCTGAGTTTCGTGCGCCGCCGCCGGATCATAGGCGGTCACCGTTGCACCACGCGCCCATAAGCCTTCCAGGATGACGCGGCTAGGCGCTTCGCGCATATCGTCGGTATTCGGTTTAAAGGCCAAGCCCCACAAGGCAAAGCGCTTGCCGGACAAATTACTGCCAAATCGCTGTTCGATTTTTTGCAACAACACGCTCTTCTGCCGCTCGTTGGCGGCTTCGACCGCATTCAACACTTTAAGGTCGATGCCATTTTCTTGTGCAGTGCGTTGCAGGGCTTGCACGTCCTTGGGGAAACACGAGCCACCGTAGCCGATGCCAGGATAAAGAAAGTGGTAACCGATGCGCGGGTCAGCGCCAATACCGTGACGCACATGCTCGATATCGGCACCGAGTTTTTCCGCCAGCAGCGCCAGTTCGTTCATGAAAGAGATGCGCGTCGCTAGCATGGCATTGGCGGCGTATTTAGTGAGTTCGGCAGAACGAATATCCATGCCGATGATGCGTTCATGATTACGCTGGAACGGTGCGTAGAGTGTGCGCATCATATCTAAGGCCTGCGTGTCGTCAGTGCCGATTACGATACGATCAGGGCGCATGAAATCTTCGACCGCAGCACCCTCTTTTAAAAATTCCGGATTCGAGGCCACGGCGAAATTTATTTTCGCCCCGCGCTTAGCCAACTCTTCTTGCACCGCAGCACGCACTTTGTCCGCCGTACCCACTGGCACGGTGGATTTATCTACGATCACGCGATAGTCGTTCATGTGGCGACCGATATTGCGCGCTGCGGCGACCACGTACTGCAAATCGGCCGAGCCATCTTCGTCCGGCGGTGTGCCGACCGCTATGAATTGCACCGTGCCGAAGGCCACGCTTTCTTCTACGTTGGTGGTGAATTGCAGGCGGCCAGCGGCGACGTTGCGCTTCACCATGTCTTCCAGACCCGGCTCGTAAATCGGAATGTGGCCCTGCTTGAGCATATCAATCTTGCGCGCATCAAGATCGAGGCACATCACATCATTCCCTACCTCCGCCAGACAAGTGCCAGAAACCAATCCGACATAGCCGGTGCCAATGATCGTAACTCTCATTTTTCTTTCTCTTTATTTGTTGTCGATTTCTCGCTGGATCGCCGCTAATGCCGCTAGCGGGTCAGGCGCCTGTGTGATCGGGCGGCCAATCACCAAGTAATTTGAACCATTGTGAATTGCTTCGTTCGGTGTCGCCACGCGGGCCTGATCGCCGCTGGCTGATTGCGCTGGGCGTATCCCTGGCGTAACCAGCAAAAATGTGGGGCCACGCTCGCGCCGCAAATGTGCAACTTCACGCGCCGAACATACCACACCATCTAGGCCACAACGATGTGTCAGTTGTGCGAGGCGCGATACTTCCTCTAGTGCAGTGCCCATCACGCCAACTTCGATAAGATCTTCATCCCGCATGCTGGTGAGCACAGTCACCGCAATCAGCACTGGCCTCGCAGCAACACATTCCACTGCATCGCGCGCGGCGCTGAGCATATCATGACCCCCTAGGGCATGCACATTGAGCATCCATACGCCGAGCTTGGCAGCCGCGCGGCATGCGGCCGCCACGGTGTTAGGAATATCATGAAATTTCAGATCGAGGAATACGCCGTATCCTTGGCCCACGAGCCCAGAAACAAAAGCGGGCCCGGCAGAGACAAACAGCTCTTTTCCTACCTTTAATTTGCAGTGCGCGGGGTCTAGGCGCGCAACCAATCGCTGCGCCTCTGTTGCTGAATCAAAATCAAGCGCGACAATAATGCGCGGATCGCTCATGGTTGGGTTTCCTCGATGCGGCGTGGCGGAAAAGTTTCCCAGCCGGTACACGCCGGACAATGCCAGAAAAATTGCCGCGCCTTGAAGCCACAGCTTTCGCATTGGTAAAACGCGAGGCGCTGGCTGTGTCGATAAATCAAATCTTTTACCAATTGCACATGTGGGCGTTGCTCCGCCGACACTTCGAACAATTGCGCTTCCAATAACTTTTCATAACCTTGCAGGGTAGGATGACGTTGCAGTTCTGAGCGCACCAGGGGATAGGCGCTAGCGATGCCTTCGTTCTCAAGCGAGGCTTGATACACCACGCTCAACATATCAATTGATGCGTAGTTTTCCAGATAGTGCTTGAGCAAGACCAAGCCCTCTGCAGTGCGGCCCAGCGCTTTGAACGAAGCTAGCATCTTTGCCGCTACCAAGGGCAAAAAATCTGCTTGCTGCGACTCGATGCGTCGCCAGATGGACAGCGCTTCCTCATGCTTGCCCTGCGTCGCTTCAAATTCTCCCAACAATAGACTGGCGCGCACACTGCGCCGATTGAGCAGCAACGCTTGGTCCAGATAGTTGCGCGCCGCATCGTATCGTCCAGCAACCGCTTCATTGGACGCCAGCTCGCACATGAAATGGGCGATCTCGATTTGATGCGGCTGATTGGTGCGCTTGGCCAGTTGCTCAGCCGTGGCAATGGCTTGCTGCCATTCCCGTTCCTGCACAAAAATTTCCATTAGGAATCGCAAGGCTTGCTCAGCGTAGTGGGTTTCCACCAGCGCCTTGAATATCGATTCAGCACGATCAAGTAAACCTGCAGCAAGAAAATCCTGGCCCAGCTCAAATTGCGCGGCAAGCCGTTGAGCCTGCCCGAGATCAGGCCGATCTACCAGGGCTTGATGTAAATGAATCGCCCGATCCACCTCTCCGCGTCGCCGGAACAAGCCGCCCAAAGTGAAGTGCAACTCGATCGTTTCGGTATCGGCCTTTGCCGCTTCGGTAAAAGCTTCGATGGCTTTGTCCGGCTGTTGATTGAGCAAAAAATTCAAGCCCTTGAAATAGGACTCCGGCAATTGCTTGGACTGGGAAACAATGTGCTTAATATCAATGCGCGCTGCGAGCCAGCCCAGCATGAAAAACAAGGGAAATGCGAGTAGCCACCAGTATTCAAATTCCATACGCCAACTACTCCTCGCCTTTTGCGACGGTGCGCGTACGCAACTCGCGCTTCAGGCTCAATATCTCGCCCCGTTGGCGATACAGATAACTGAAACTCGCTACCACACCAACTACAGCACCGATGGCGAACACGACAAATAACACGACCACCATGGGCGCTTGCCAAACCAGCCCCAAGTAGTAATGCAAGGTGACTGGCTCGCTGTTTTTCACCGCGAAACCCAGCGCGGCCAGGAACAAAGCCAGACCAACCAGCGGGGCAATAAAGCGTAGGAATATGACTTTCAAAGAAAACCTTTTTTAGCCATGGATGCACACAGATGAACACGGATGAGTGGGTCGATTTTATCTGTGTTCATCTGTGTGCATCCGTGCTTATTTGGTTTTAAAACACCGGTTTTAAACCATAAAAAAGGCGACACCATCGCGAGATGCTGCCGCCCAATTTTTTTACAAAAAACACCAATTACGCGGCGGGAACCGCCTCAACTTCAGGCTGATCGACACGATCACGCAGCTCCTTACCGGCCTTGAAGTGCGGCACATACTTTGCCGGCACCTCGACCCGCCCACCGGTTTTAGGATTGCGACCGATGCGCGGCGGACGGTAGTTCAAACTGAAACTCCCGAAACCGCGTATCTCGATGCGCTGCCCTTGCGCCAAACTCTTGCCCATGGCGTCCAATATCGTCTTAACAGCCAATTCTGCATCTTTGGCCACCAGCTGCGGGTAACGCGCCGATAGTCTTAGAATGAGCTCCGATTTGGTCATGAACGGCTCCCTGTTATTTTACTGAGATTGCTCGGTGTTTTTAGTGTCCATCTTGGCCTTCAGCAAGGCGCCCAAGTTGGTCGTACCCGCGCTGGCAGCACCATGATCCGTCGCCATTTTTTGCATGGCTTCGGAGGCTTCGTTAGCTTCCTTGGCCTTGATCGACAGGCTGATACTACGCGTTTTGCGATCCACGCTAATAATCATCACTTCGACTTCGTCCCCTTCTTTAAGATGGGTGCGAATATCTTCGACGCGATCACGCGACACTTCGGAGGCGCGTAAATAACCTTCAACATCTCCCTCGATCACCACGATGGCGCCTTTGGCATCGAGCGATTTCACCACGCCCTTAACAACGGAACCCTTTTCATGAGAAGCGGCGTAGCTGTTGAAAGGGTCGCCATCAAGCTGCTTGATGCCGAGCGAAATGCGTTCTTTGTCCGGGTCGATTGCCAGGACCACGGCTTCGACTTCATCGCCCTTTTTAAAGTTGCGCACGGCTTCTTCACCCGCGAGGCTCCACGACAGGTCGGATAAGTGCACCAAGCCGTCGATGTTGCCCGGCAGGCCGACAAAAATACCGAAATCGGTAATGGATTTGATTTGACCCGCGACTTTGTCGCCTTTTTTATGGTTGGCGCCAAATTCGTCCCATGGATTTGCTTGACACTGTTTCATGCCGAGCGAAATACGGCGACGCTCTTCGTCAATTTCCAGAATCATCACTTCGACTTCATCGCCCAGCTGCACGACTTTGGCCGGGTGAACGTTCTTGTTGGTCCAATCCATTTCAGACACATGCACCAGACCTTCGATACCGGCTTCGATTTCGACGAATGCGCCGTAGTCGGTCAGGTTCGTGACTTTGCCGAACAGGCGTGTACCTTGCGGGTAGCGGCGGGCAATGTTGACCCACGGATCGTCGCCCAATTGCTTCATGCCGAGCGAGACGCGGTTTTTTTCTTGATCGAACTTGAGAATTTTTGCTTCGACTTCATCGCCCACCGTCAACACTTCAGACGGATGCTTGACGCGACGCCAAGCTAGGTCGGTAATGTGCAGCAGACCATCTATGCCACCCAGGTCCACGAATGCGCCGTAGTCGGTGATGTTTTTGACGATGCCTTTGACGATGGAGCCTTCTTTCAGGTTCTCCATCAGGGCTTGGCGCTCGGCGCCTTGAGTCGCTTCCAACACAGCCTTGCGCGACACCACAACGTTGTTGCGCTTCTTGTCGAGTTTGATGACTTTGAATTCGAGTTCTTTGTTTTCGTAAGGTGTGGTGTCCTTGACCGGGCGGGTATCGACCAGCGAACCGGGGAGGAAGGCACGAATGCCATTCACCATTACCGTGAGGCCGCCCTTGACGCGACCACTCACCATGCCGGAGACGATGGCGTTGGTTTCCATCGCGAGCTCTAAATCGTTCCAGGCGGCGAGGCGTTTGGCTTTTTCGCGCGAGAGCTTGGTGTTGCCGTAGCCATCTTCCAATTGCTCAATCGCCACGATGACGAAATCACCGACTTTTACTTCGAGCTCACCGCGATCATTGCGGAATTCCGCAGCGGCAATCACGCTCTCGGATTTGAGGCCGGCATTCACAACCACTTCGCCGCCATCTACGGAGATGACTTCGGCGGTAATCAATTCGCCTGCGCGCATTTCTTGGCGCAAGAGGCTTTCTTCAAACAGGGCGGCGAAATTTTCGCTGCCAGAAGCTTCGGGGGTAGCTGCAATCATGGGATTTACTCTATTTTCCCGTCGTGAAGACGGCGTTAGTTCATCAACGTCAACTATCAGATGGTTAAGCATTGGGGGGTGATGATCGGCGGTCGCCTGCACCCAGAACTGCTTGTTCTCGCTACTTTTTCGTAGCGCTGACGGTTGACACCTAGTTGCGGACTTGTTCGTGAAACTGTTTCACCACTACCGCCACCGCTTGCTCGATGGTGAGGTGGCTAGTGTCCAACAAACTTGCGTCCACTCTCTGTTGCAGGGGGGCGACACTTCGATTGCTATCGCGCTCATCGCGCGCCTGAATGTCCCGCAAAAGAGTTGGGATGTTAGCAGACAAGCCTTTTTCGATCAACTGTTTATAGCGCCTTTCGGCCCGCACTTCGGCGCTCGCTGTGAGGAATATTTTGGTCCCTGCATTGGGGAATACTACTGACCCCATGTCTCGTCCGTCTGCCACCAAACCCGGTACTTGGCGAAAGGCGCGTTGCCGCTCCAGCAGGGCGGCTCTGACCTTGGGTAAAGCTGCCACACGGGACGCGCCAATACCGATTTCCTCGGCCCGAATTAAATCTGTAACATTTTCATTTTTAAGGTAAATATCACCTCCATCGAAGCGCACGTCGAGGTTTTCGGCGATCTTGGCCAAGTGCGCCTCATCGTCAACTGCCACGCGGCCATGCACCGCCGCCAGGGCGACTAAGCGGTACAGTGCCCCGCTATCCAGATAGTGAAACCCTAGCCGCTCGGCTACCCGCTGGGCTACTGTCCCCTTTCCCGAAGCGGATGGGCCATCTATAGCGATAACGGCCACCGAGGATTTTGCAAGCCGTTGAAACACATCGAAATACTCAGGAAAAGTCTTGGCCACACAGTTAGGGTCGTTGATGCGGATCGGAACCCCGCCCAAGGCGACCAGAGAAAAGCACATCGCCATGCGATGGTCGTCATAGGTTTCGATGACGGCATGGGGAGTAAGCGACGCTGGAGGAGTGATGCGAATGAAATCTGCACCCTCTTCCACGGTCGCGCCCACTTTTCGCAATTCGGTCGCCATGGCGGCTATGCGGTCGGTTTCTTTGACGCGCCAGCTAGCGATATTGCGTAGGGTAGTCGTGCCGTCGGAGAAGAGCGCGGCAACTGCAAGCGTCATCGCCGCGTCGGGAATGTGATTCATGTCGGCATCAATCGCTTTAAGGCGTCCGGCGCTCGATGCTTCGATCCAATGCTCACCCATCGTGATAGTGGCACCCATCTGTTGCAGTGCTTGCGCGAATTTCACATCACCCTGAATACTGGCCTGCCCCACGCCCTCCACCCGCACCGGCCCGCCGCCAATCGCACCAGCGGCGAGAAAATACGATGCACTGGAAGCATCGCCTTCAACGTGAATCACGCCGGGGCTTACGTAACGCTGCCCGCCGCGTACCACAAATTCTTGCCAACCGTGACGCTCGACTACCACGCCGAAGCGCGCCATGAGATTTAAAGTAATTTCGATATACGGTTTAGAGATCAGCTCGCCTACCACGTCCACCGTGGTATCAGAATCGGTCAGCGGCAGCGCCATCAGTAGCGCTGTTAAAAATTGGCTCGACACATTGCCTTTGATGCTGACGCGGCCACCGGCGCGAATCATGGCTGGCTTAATCTCTAAAGGGGGGAAGCCAGGATCACCCCGATACACCACATCCGCGCCGATCTGCACCAGCGCATCGACCAAATCACCGATGGGCCGCTCGTGCATGCGCGGCACGCCTGAGAGCGCGTAGTGCCCATTAGACAAGGCCAACGCAGCCGTCAGTGGGCGAAATGCTGTGCCCGCGTTCCCTAAAAACAATTCCGCATCCTTTACTGGAAACACGCCACCGACGCCGTGCACGGTGTAATCGTGGCTGTCTCCGTGTTGCGTCCAGCGTACACCTAGCGCCCGCAACGCTGCCAGCATGTGCTGCGTGTCATCGGACGCAAGCAAGCCTTTTACCTCGGTCGCGCCATCGGCCAAGGCCGCTAACAATAAAGTGCGATTGGAAATGCTTTTAGAACCGGGCAATACCACTGTGCCGGCCATACGAGAGAAGGGTTGAAGATCGAGGAATTTCATATTTTCACCACGGAGTACACAGAGGTCACGGAGTAAACCCCAAACACACTCAAATGCTTTTCCTCTGTGTACTCCGCGTACTCAGTGGTTAATGGTTTTTCAGGAGCGTCTGACGCGCGCCGCGCGCCCGCCCGAACAATGCCGCCAGCGCCTCGCCATCACTCTGCTCGATTAATTGCTTGATGCGCGCCAACTCGGCTTCATAGCCCGTAATCTGCTGCAACAAGGCACGCTGATTGGCGAGACAGATATCGCGCCACATTTCCGGGCTACTGCCCGCGATGCGCGTGAAATCACGAAAGCCGCTGGCCGCAAAGCCAAACAATTGTTCAGCGTTCGGTTGCGCGGCGATATAGTCCACCAGGCCAAACGCCAAGAGATGCGGCAAATGGCTGACCGCTGCGAACACTTCGTCATGCAGCAGCGGCGTCATCTCGGACACTTTTGCGCCGCAACTTTGCCACAACATAGCGATCAATTCACGCGCCGCAAGATTGGTTTCAGATACAGGGGTCAACACCACATTGCGTTCGCGAAACAAATCACCTCGCGCTGCTTTCACACCGCTGCGCTCGGCCCCTGCGATGGGATGCCCCGGCACGAATTGCGCTAAATGTTGGGGCAAGTTTGTCCGCGCCAACGCCACCACATCCTGCTTAGAGCTTCCCACATCAGTCACGATGGTGTTGGATGCAAGATGCGGCGCTATCGCCGCCATCATCGGCCCCATTTGCCCTACCGGCACCGATAGCATCACCACATCCGCGCCCTGCACCGACTGCGCCGCATCGGCATAGCTGTCGATGACATACATACCCAGCGCCGCGCTTAAATTCTCCGCACTGCGCCCCACGCCCACCACTTCGCGCACCAGCCCCGCTTCGCGCAATGCCAGTGCGAATGAACCGCCGATAAGACCGACGCCGATGAGGGTGAGTTTGTTAATCATGCAGCAGCGGCGACGATCTAGATCGTGCGCCCGACGATTTGCGCGATGCCGCCCAATTCGCCCATGAGCTGTTTCAATTCGTCTGGATTGAGCGCTTGATCGGCATCACACCAAGCCTCGCATGGTTTGGGATGCATCTCCACCAACAGACCATCTGCACCAGCCGCAATCGCCGCGCGCGACAGTGCAGGCACCATCCACGCCTTACCCCCGGCATGCGAGGGATCGACGATCACCGGCAAGTGGGTTTCTTTTTTCAGCACTGGAATCGCGGTGACATCCAGCACGTTGCGGTAGTAAGTCTCAAAGGTGCGGATGCCGCGCTCGCAGAAAATAATGTTGTGATTACCGCCCGCTGCAATGTATTCCGCCGCCATCAACCATTCGGAGATGGTCGCCGACATGCCACGCTTGAGAATGACGGGCGTACTGGTTCTGCCCACTTCTTTTAACAAATCGAAATTCTGCATATTGCGCGTGCCGATTTGGATCACATCCACTTTATATTCGAGGAAGGTGTCGAGCATGCGGATATCCATTAACTCGGTCACGATAGGCAACCCTTGTGCGTCGGCTGCTTTGCGGAACATGTCCAACCCCTCCACGCCCTTGCCCTGGAAGGCGTAAGGACTGGTGCGCGGCTTGAACGCACCGCCGCGCATCAAGCGGCAACCAGCGGCTTTGACAAATTTGGCCGACTGCTCCATCTGTTCCGTTGTTTCCACCGAACAAGGTCCAGCGATGATTTGCACTTGTCGCCCCCCTAAGGGCACACCCTTGATGTCGATGATGGTGTTTTCTTTATGCCACTCGCGCGCCACGATTTTATAAGGCTTAACGATGTGCATGGAGTTTTCGACGCCGGGCAATGCATCGATCAACTCTTGATCGAGTTTGCGTTCATCGCCAATTGCACCGATCACAGTGCGCTCGGTGCCGCGCGAGACATTGGTCTCTAGCCCAAACTCTTTGATCTTTTTGACGACGCCTTCGATTTGCGCATCCGATGCGCCGTTTTCCATAACGATAATCATGATTTATATCCCCGTTTATTCCTGCATCGCGTCTGACAACGCACTTAAAAATTTCTGATTTTCCGCTTCCAGGCCAATACTGACACGCAAATAATCCGGCATGCCGTAATTCGCCACGGGGCGCACGATAATTCCTCGCTTCAGCAAGCGTTGGTACATCGCGGTTGCATTGCCGATGCGAAAGCTTAAAAAATTCCCGAACGAGGGAATGTAATCCAATTTGAGCTTGTTCAATCCGTCGATAATTTGCTGCATGCCTGCCGTATTCAATGCAACGCTGCGCTGCAAATGCGCTGTATCACCCAATGCCGCCACTGCGGCTGCTTGCGCTACGCTACTCACATTAAACGGTTGACGCACGCGATTCAGCATCGCTGCCACATCCGCATGCGCCAGCGCAAAACCAACGCGCAAGCCAGCCAAGCCATAGGCTTTGGAAAAGGTGCGCGCGATCAGCAGATTCGGAAAACGCGAGAGCCAGCTCACGCTATTTGCCGCCACTGTCGGCACCAAATATTCGTAATAGGCTTCGTCCAACACGATCAATACTTGACGCGGCACGTGCTCGATAAAATCCAACAACACATCCGGCGCGAGCATCGTGCCGGTCGGATTATTTGGATTCGCGATAAACAAGAGACGCGTTGTCTCCTCAATCGATTCCAACATCGCCTGCGGGTCATTGCCAAAATTTTTGGCGGGCACTTCAATCCCATGCGCGCCGACCGCCTGCACCACCAAGGGATACACGGCGAAGGCATGTTGCGAATACAGCGCCGTATCACCCGGCTTGAGAAAAGCGCGCGCCGCGAATTCCAACACGTCGTTCGAGCCATTGCCCAACACGATTTGATCCACGTTTACCCCATACTGGGCGCACAAAGCGGATTTCAGCGCAAAACCATTGCCATCCGGATAGCGCGCCAATTCCGGCAGGCAATCACGAATCGCATCCAGCGCCAACGGGCTCGGCCCCAAAGGGTTTTCATTGGAAGCGAGCTTCACGATATCAACTGGATTGAGGCCCATTTCACGCGCAAGCTCGCTGATCGGCTTGCCCGGCGGATAAGGCGCAATCGCCCGGACATAGCCGGGTGCGAGATCACATAGTTCCATTCGTTTTAAGTTCGTAAGCGGTGAGCGGTAAGCCGTGAGCGGGACTTGACTACCCGCTGACTGCTCACTGCTGACTGCTCACTTACAACACAGCTACCGGATACGATCCCAATACTTTCAAAAAAGGTGCCCGGTTTTTTAATTCCGCCAAAGCAGTTGCCACGGGCGCATCGTCCTGATGGCCCTCGACATCGACATAGAACACATATTCCCATTTACCCGCGCCGCTGGGCCGCGATTCAAGTTTGGTCATGGACACGCCATTGCGCGCAAACGGCCCGAGCAGATCATGCATGGCGCCGGGTTGATTCGGTGCGGCCATCACGACTGAGGTTTTATCGCGTCCAGAGGGCCCCGCATCGTGCGTGCCCAGCACCAAAAAGCGCGTGGTGTTATTCGGTTCGTCTTCGATATTTTTAGCCAATGCGTTTAGGCCATAAATTTCTGCGGCCGTTTCGCCGGCGATGGCCGCACTGCCGGGCTCCGCAGCCGCCAGCTTGGCCGCCTCGGCATTGCTTGATACGGTGATGCGCTCAACCTGCGGAAGATTTTTATTTAGCCACTCGTGGCATTGTGCAAACGACTGGGCATGGGAATAAAGCTTGCTAATACCCGCCATGTCATCACCTTTATACAATAAATAATGATGAATACGCACCACCACTTCGCCGCAAATCATCAAGGGCGTGTTGAGCAATAAATCCAGGGTGCGGCCAATCGCGCCCTCGGTTGAGTTTTCCACCGGAGCGACGGCATACGCGGCCATACCAGATTCGACCCTACGAAATGTTTCGTCGATGGATGCACAGTCAGTGATTTCTGCCGCGTGCCCGAAATGTTTGATCGCTGCTGCCTGCGTGAAGGTGCCTTGTGGCCCCAAATAGGCGACGGTCAGGGTTTGCTCTAACGCCAAGCAAGCGGACATGATTTCACGAAACAATCGGGCAGCGGTTTCGCCCGAGAGTGGGCCAGGGTTAGCTTCTTTAATGCGGCGCAAGACTTGCGCTTCGCGCTCCGGGCGGTAAATATTACCTTGTTTCAAACGGCCAATAGTCTGAGCGATCTGCGCGCGCCGACTGATGAGCGCTAACAGCTCATCATCAATCTGATCTATCTCGGTGCGAAGTTTTAGCAGGTCGTCCGACATACATACTTTCTACAAGGAGCGCACCATCAACACGCCTTGGATCGCGGCTATCTTGTCTATTACCGCCTGCGAGGGGGCGCTGTCCACGTCCACCAAGGTATATGCCATCTCACCCTTGGATTTGTTGACCATGTTGTGAATATTCAAACCGGAATCGGCCAGCGTAGTAGAAATTTGCCCCAACATATTCGGTACATTGGCATTGGCCACGGCAATGCGAAACGGCGATTCGCGCTGCATGGACACATTGGGGAAATTCACCGAATTGAGGACATTGCCGTTTTCAAGATAATCACGCACTTGCTCGGCCACCATAATGGCGCAATTGTCTTCCGCTTCTTCGGTCGAAGCGCCGAGATGCGGCAAGGCGACCACTTTTGGATTGCCCTTGAGGGTGTTCGAGGGGAAGTCGCACATATAACCGCGCAATTGGCCACTGGCTAAGCCTTCGACCACCGCTTTATCATCCACGATACCTTCGCGCGAAAAATTCAAGAGCACGGTGCCGGGTTTCATCAAGGCGATGCGCGCGCTGTCGATCAGGTTGCGCGTGGCATCCAACAGCGGCACATGCAGAGAAATGAAATCGCTATTCTTTACCACTTCTTCTACGCTGTTTGCCTTGCGTACCGTGGCGGGCAAACGCCATGCAGCTTCGACCGTAATTTCCGGGTCGTAGCCCAACACGTTCATGCCGAGCTTGATACCGGCATCCGCTACCAATGAGCCGATAGCCCCCAGACCGATCACGCCCAAGGTGCGGTTGGGTAATTCGATCC
>JAYVBU010000356.1:0-10439 GCA_043750335.1 Betaproteobacteria bacterium
TCGCCATCGAACAAGCTTTTATCGGCCTTGCCCGGCAACATCCTGGGCGCATCGCGGTCACCATCGGTTATGCGGAAGACTTATCGCATCGCATGGAAGCCGGAGCAGATATGTTTTTAATGCCCTCACGCTATGAACCCTGCGGCCTCAACCAAATGTACAGCCAGCGTTATGGCACACCACCGATTGCGCATACCACTGGCGGACTCGCAGATACCATCGTGAATGCAACGCCAACTCACCTCGCCAGCGGCGATGCCACGGGATTTTTATTCAAGGAAATGAGCCGCCCCGCCTGTACCGATGCGGTGCGCCGCGCGATCAAGCTCTACCGAGACCCGGTAGTGTGGAAGCAAGTGCAAAAGGCGGGGATGAAAAAAGATTTTTCTTGGCAGAACAGCGCCGAGGCCTACCTGAAGTTGTATCGCTCACTCGTAGCGTGACGCGTCACGCTACGAACTGCGCTAAAAATTCGGCTTCGGTGATGCCTGCTGGTAACGCGCAACCCCGGACATGATTTCCGCTTTGGCCGCATCGGTGTCTGCCCAACCTTCGACCTTCACCCACTTATTGGGCTCAAGGTCTTTGTAGTGCTCGAAAAAATGGGCGATTTGATTGAGCATCATGGCCGGAAAATCTTCCGGCTGTTGAATCGCTTTGTACAGCGTGCAGAGCTTATCTACTGGGACAGCGATAATTTTTGCGTCAATACCCGCTTCATCGGTCATTTTTAGCATACCCACCGCGCGGCAGCGCACCACGACCCCGGTAATCAAGGCCACGGGGGTTACGACTAACACATCCACCGGGTCGCCATCCTCCGACAAGGTGTGCGGCACATAGCCATAGTTGCAGGGATAGCGCATGGCAGTGGACATGAAACGATCGACGAACATGGCCCCGGTTTCTTTATCCACCTCATATTTGATCGGCTCGCCGTGCATGGGGATTTCAATGATAACGTTGATGTCGTGCGGCACATCGCGGCCAGAGCTGACTTTATCTAAATTCATTTTTTATTCTCGTCCTAGTTGGCTACGCACCGCGTCGGCCCAATTGTTGGGAGTCTCATACAGGCGCACCCGCTCCAGGCGCAGGTGATTGCCATACACATCTATATAGGCTGCATTCAGCACATTGAACGCTTCGAGCGCAAGATTTTCAGCCGTAGGCACAGAATCCAGTACTACCGTCTTATGCCCCGGCATACTGTTCAGAAAATCCAGTACCGCATGATCGCCCCGGTACACCAAGAAGGCGTGATCCCATACGTTGGCGATCTTCTCCAAGGCGATATTTTTAACATCAGAAAAATCCATCACCATGCCCTGTTCGGATGCGCCTTCTGTCTGAATAATCTCACCGGACAAAGTGACCTCCAACGCGTAGCGATGGCCATGCAAGTGCCGACACTGGCTTTTATGCTGAGGGATGCGATGGCCTGCGTCGAATTCGAGTCTGCGTGTGATAAGCATTGAATAAACCTGAAAAAATTCCAGCGATTATAGCATTTGCCCGAATAAGCCTTAGAATCCTCAGATGCCGATTGCCCCCCAACTCACCGTCACCGACCACGACCGCAATGCGGCGCATCGTACCTACGTCTATCCGGTTGTTTCGCGCCGCGCAGGTGGCGTCTCAGTCGGCATCAATCTCAACCCCAACAATGCCTGCAACTGGCGCTGCGTTTATTGCCAAGTGCCCAATCTCAAACGTGGTGCGGCCCCGCCGATCAATCTCTTGCAACTGGAAGCTGAGTTAACCTCACTACTCACCGAAATTTTGCAGGGCGATTTTATGCAGACGCGCGTACCGGAAGGCGCACGACGGCTAAACGATATCGCGCTATCCGGCAACGGCGAGCCCACCAGCGCCAAAGAATTTCCAGACGTGGTGCAACTGATCGGCCGCGTGATGAAGCGCTTCGATTTACTCGGCAAAATCAAGCTGGTGCTGATTACCAACGGTAGCCTTATTGCACGAGCGCCAGTCCAGCTGGGCTTAAAGCGCATGGCGAAACTGAATGGCGAGGTTTGGTACAAATTGGATTCGGCCTCGCGCGAAGGCATGAGCCGCATCAACAATACCCGCCAATCGCTTAACAATACTCTGGCGTATCTGACCATAGCCGCCAATTTGTGCCCGACTTGGGTACAGACCTGCGTCTTTGCTTGGGACGGCATGCCGCCCTCAGAAGCGGAACAAACAAGGTATTTAGATTTTTTAACGCGATTAACGCAGCAAGGCGTCAAATTAAAAGGGGTACTGCTGTATGGCATTGCACGAGAAAGTCATCAAGCAGAAGCCGAACGACTATCAGCACTACCGCAAACTTGGCTCACGCAATACGCATATAAGATCGAACAACTGGGGCTGGCGACCCGAGTGAGTCTATAACCAGCCTCAGGATCGAGACTTATTCAGCTTCCGGCTCTTTTCGGCCTGTTTTAGCAGCTTTTTTCAGGCTTTTGTACAAATCCGGGTGCGAATCCTTCAGATATTCGATGATTTCCAAGTCTTCGCGCTTCAAGCGGCTAAGATCAATCTGCTCCACGTGAACTAGGCGCAACAGCTCTTTTACCGGTTTTGGCATTTTACGGCCACTCTCGTAGCGCGAACCGCCACTTTGAGTCACACCAATTTTGGTCCAAAAATCCTGCTGATTCAGGCCCAGCTTACGCCGGACATCACGCGGATTTGCGATTTTTTCGAGCAATTTCATATAAGTTTCCTTCTTCTACGGGTTATTAATGTATGTTCTATGGCTTCGACATGCAAATTGAGTGCCAGGTTCTATGCAAACTCAAAAAATTCAGCATAGCCGCTACGCCTCAGACTACAAGCACGTTGATACAAAGCACTTTTCAGAAATATGCACGGCAAGTTTGTATCGACCCCCCATCTACAAACTTTAAAGCAAATTGTCATACCTTCATCATTGCACGGGGAGAGTTCGACAACACTTTACCGCGCCGACAAACCCCTCGCCTTAGCCGCTGACTTCACGTATGATGCGCGTCGTTGTGCTTTGCAGCAGTGATGATTCGCCGGTGTTTTTAGCGGTGAACTCGATCCGGGACTGTATTCACAGCCCCATCGTCCCCGACCTTTTATATTTTTAGCCGCATCGAAGATTTCTTTTTCGAGGTAATGCGGCACTCGGTTGGCGCCGATGTTATAGCGCGCCGCTTAACCATTTTGGACTTGCGCCGCATTTAAACCGTCTCGCTTTTTAAGCGAGTCGTAACCTATTGGCTTGCGCTCTGCGCTCGCCATGCTGAAGAGGAATTGCCATGAGTTTTGCAAATCTGGGCTTAAACCCCAATCTATTAAAGACGATTGAAAAGAGCGGCTACACCACGCCGACCGCCGTGCAAGTCGAGGCGATCCCCGCCGCGCTGGCGGGTAACGACCTGCTCGTTTCATCGCATACCGGTAGCGGTAAGACCGCCGCCTTTTTACTGCCGAGCCTGCATCGCATTTCGGCCCCCGCTACCAAGCCGGGCAAAGGCCCACGCGTACTGGTGCTCACCCCGACGCGTGAGCTCGCGCAACAAGTAGAAAAAGCGGCCTGGACCTATGGCGCAGAAATGAACCGCCTGCGTACCGCCGTGCTAGTTGGTGGCTCGCCTTACGCATTGCAATTGAAGAAACTGAAAGACCCCGTGGATATCGTCGTCGCCACTCCTGGTCGCTTGATGGACCATATGCAAAGTGGCCGTATTGATTTTTCGCGTCTTGAAGTATTGGTGTTGGACGAAGCGGACCGCATGCTGGACATGGGCTTCATTGACGACATCCAAACCATTGTTGCAAGCACACCTGAAACACGCCAAACCCTGCTCTTCTCCGCCACGCTCGACGGCGTCGTCGGCAACTTGGCGCGCAAGCTCACACGCAACCCGCAGCGTATTGAAGTCGCAACACCGGTGCAGTGCGAAGCGCGCATCGACCAACGTCTGCTGTTTGCCGACAATTTCAGCCACAAAAATAAACTGCTCGACGCACTGCTGCGCGACACCGAACTCAACCAAGCGCTGATCTTCACCGCCACCAAACGCGGTGCAGAAGAACTTGCAGAAAGTTTGTTTGAACAAGGCTACGCTGTGGACGCGCTGCATGGCGATATGCAACAAAGTAAACGCAACCGTACACTGCAACGTCTGCGCGATGGCCGCACCCGCGTACTGGTCGCCACCGACGTTGCCGCGCGCGGCATCGACGTGGCAGGCATCTCCCACGTCATCAACTTCGACCTGCCGCGCCAAGCGGAAGATTATGTGCACCGTATTGGCCGCACCGGTCGCGCGGGCCGTACCGGCTCCGCTATCACCCTGGTCAATCACAGCGAAAAACGTCTGGTGCGCGATATCGAGCGTTACACCAGCCAAACCATTCGTATTGATGTGATTGCCGGTTTGGAGCCAACGCCACGTACGGACAAACCCACTACGGCACGTCGCCCAAGCTTTGGCGACAAACCGAAGAAGCCCTTCACCGCACGCGGCAACGACCGCTTTGACGGCGCGCGCAAAGCCAGCCCCAGCACCGGGCATAAGCCGCGTTCCAACGCAGGTGGTAGCGGTGCTCCCTGGAGCAACGGCTTTCGCAGCGACAGCCCACGCACTGGCAATGGCAACCCGCCTTCACGCCGTCGCGTGAGCGAATAAGCGCTTCGCAACACCCTAAAAACGGGGGCCTAGAGCCCCCGTTTTTATTTGGCACATACGTACTTCACTCCCCAAATCAGCAGTGTCTGAAGGCATTCATTTCCATCGAGCAGCAAGCACGATCTGACAGTGCCTCCCACTCAAGCATCAGTTTGCGAGAGCATCTCTCAGCGACACACGTAAAAAAGCTTGGATAAAACCGGGCCTTTTTTTTGAATATGGCTACGCGAGAACACGATAACGCATGCCCGACACTTTTGCGTCCACTCAAGGCAAACCAGCAACGACTCAGCTTCGCGACCGTGTATATCGCCACTTAAAAAGCAAACCGTTTTGCGCCAGACCCGGCGCTTAGGCTAAATTAGAATTCTCAAACCGCCGAGCAACCGCTTCCCAATTCACAAGCGGCCACCAAGCATGCAGATAGTCGGCGCGCCGGTTTTCATATTTCAAGTAGTAGGCATGCTCCCACACATCGTTGACCAACAACGGGAACAGACCCTTCATCATTGGGTGGTCGTGCCCGGCTGTGGTCATGATTTGCAGTCGGCCTTCACCTTTCTGCTCGCGCACGAGCCAAACCCATCCTGAACCAAAATACTTCTGGCCCGCCTCTTCAAAACTTGATTTGAATTGCGTGACACCTCCGAAGTCGCGCTTCAGCGCATCCGCTAAGGGGCCAGTAAGCGCGCTGCTGCCAGAGGGGGACATTGTTAACCAAAAAAAACTATGGTTCACATGGCCGCCCGCATTGTGATGCACCGCGCTGCGAATATCATTCGGTACCTGGTTTAAATTACAAAGCAGCCAATCCGCTGTGTGTTGGTACAAGGATGGATGTTTCTCCAGCGCCGCGTTCAAATTCGCCACATAGCCTGCGTGATGCTTATCATGATGCAGGGTCAGGGTACGGGTATCGAGATAAGGTTCCAGCGCAGCATAGTCATACGCTAAAGCGGGAAGCGTGTGCATGCTGCTGGCCAGCACTGGTTCACGTTCTGTCAGAGGATCAAGCGATAGGCGAATATCCATGATTATTTCTCTGCCACGACGCTAAGCTGGTTGACCACGCGCTTCACCCCGGACACGCCGTTTGCAAGCTGTTGCGCCTTATCGCTGTTGGCCTGCGAATCGACGGTACCGGCCAGCGTGACGACCCCCCTAACCGTATCCACATTAATATTTAATACCTTGAGGCCGGGTTCAGCCAGAATCGCGGTTTTTGTCATTGTGGTCAGTGTTGCATCTTCGATCACTGCGCTGGCCTTAACCGTCTGTTGATTCAGATTATTAGCCGCTTGATTCAACTTTTCACCGGCTTTTTCCGTAGCACGATCAATTTCTCTCCCCGCTTCGCTTCCGGCTTTTTCAGCCGAGTTGGGCTGATCGCATGCAGCCAATACGAGCGCAAGCGTTAGCGTAGTGACCACCCTTTTTATTTGTTCGATATACATTTCGATCTCCTTAGAAATTAAACAGCAGACGCACAACATTTCGATGTCCTGTCTTTATTTTCCGCCGCCAGGCGCTCCTCGCTCTGTACGAAAACGCACATAAACGTAAATTTTTTTCTGTAGCTTGTTTCATTTCTGGTGTGCCCTGATGTCTTAATAAAAACATCCAGCGTTAAACGCTCATCACCACACGCAAGGTTTTGAGAGGCAAATTTGAGCCAAAAAAAACCCTCAAAAAAACTGAGGGTGAATCCGCGTATTAATACGACGCGGAGGGGAGGGACTGAGCAAACTATTTAAGCAGATGCGTATCCGCTAGCTAAACGACTATTTATCAACTGGCACTGGCACCACCACGATGGCACCGGTACCCGTTTTACCCGTGTCGCCTTGCGCGCCGGTAGCACCCGTATTACCTGTATCGCCTTTGGATCCGTCATAACCCGGGCTACCCGTATTGCCTTTAGCGCCATCATAGCCAGTCGAGCCTTGTATCCCTGTCGCGCCTTGCGGTCCGGCAGGGCCCGGCACAGCAACGGGCGTAGCCGGAACATTGACCACAGTGGGTTTATCGCAAGCACTCAAACCAAGTACGGCTACGAGTGCTACTAAAAGTAATGAATATTTCATGATGATGCCTTTCGTATGAATAGGGGAACGGTGTATTGGCTGGGATAAACTGGCGCGACGCGATATCTCGTCAGCACCATTTGATAAGAATATGTATATTGGGACAACGATTCCGTACGCTAACGAACATAGCGCAACAATTTTTTATAACGGCAATCGTCTGGGCGCGGTATGAAAACTGGAAGAAGCTGAGAGTGCAATCATCGCCTAAGCCGCACGATGGCTAACCCCTCAAAAAGAAGGAAGCGTATTGTTTTCGCCAGCGCTCGTTTCTGCAAATGCAAGCGCCCGATGCAGCGCCTCCATGAACGCGTCCACCTTGATCGGCTTAGTAAGATAACAGAAAAATCCAGCCGCCAAGCCCTGCTCGACATCGTGTGGCAACGCATTCGCACTGAGGGCAATGATCGGGATATGCCTCGTTTCCGGAGCAGTGTGCAGGATATTCAAGGCTTCATAACCGCTCATGCCAGGCAAGGTGATATCCATGAGAATCACATCCGGAAGATGGGTACGCGCCAGTGTGATGCCGTGCTTGCCATCGCGCGCGCTGAGCAGATGGATATAGGGGTAATCCATTATGATTTGCTCGACCAACATCAGATTGGCTTCATTATCTTCTACATAGAGCAATGTACGTAGTGCCCCAGGCCGTTGCGCTTGCATTTTGGATTTTTCAAGCAGGGGTTTTACTTGCGGCTGTTGCGGCAACTCACCTCGAGCTAGCTCAATCCAAAATTCGCTACCCATACCGGGATTGCTTTTTACACCGATGCTGCCACCCATCCGCTCGACCAGTTGCTTGCTCACCACCAAGCCCAGCCCCGTCCCTTCCTCGATGCCATTCTCTTGCCCGAGACGATTGAATGGCTCAAAGAGATGCGCCAGTCTTTCCGGCGCCAAGCCCTCACCGCTGTCTTTGATGCTGATGCGGATACGTTCCGGAGTACTTAAGGTACATGACACCTCGATCGATCCCTGCTCGCGGTTATATTTGATCGCATTGGAGAGCAAGTTAATCAGCACTTGCTTGACGCGCATGTGATCGGCACGGACTACAAAATGGTGATCGAAGGGGATAAAGTGAATATGGATGCCGGATTGATGCGCCGATGTTTCTATCATTGCGTCACACTCACGCATGACACCGATCACTGATACCAAGTCTGGCGAAAGCGAAAGCATGCCGGATTCGATTTTCGCGAGATCAAGGATTTGGTTAATCAGTTCCAGCAAATACCACCCTGCTTTTGTAATCTGTTGCAACCTGACAGACTGGGTGGCCGTAGGCGGCGGCGTACTGGCCTCTAGCAACTGAGCGAAGCCGAGAATAGCATTGAGCGGCGTACGCAATTCGTGGCTCATGCTGGACAAGAAAGCCGATTTAGCCTGGTTGGCAGTTTCCGCCAATGCCTTGGCATGCTCCAACTGAACTTTCGTCGCCTGGAGTTGTTCGGCCAGCTTCTGTGCTTCAATCGTTGAGATGACGAGACGCTCGTTCACTTGTTGCAACAACTTCATATGCTCGTCAGAGGCTGACTGCGCTGTTTCTGCCGCACAAATATCACCCTCGCGCAAAGACGCAGCATCTTCACGTAGATGTACTGCGGCTTCACGTAAATGCGCGGCATCCTCGCGCGTGGCCAAATTTTCGCTGCTCACAACGGGCGCATCATTGCCGCTAAGCGCAACCACCTTACGCCGCCGATCAAGTCTGCGGGTCACCAACGCTTTGTCATTGACTTGGCTGGTCCCGCCCGATTGACCCGCATCACCAGTATCAGGCATACGATATGTGTCATTTATGTTCATAGCGCACAATCGCTTGGTCTATCTAACTCGGCAGGCGAACCTTGGGCCGACCCGACATGATTCCGGCATACTCAGGCATGGTCTCGCCGATCACGATGCCGTCGTCTGTGATATCGAATAGGCGAATGTCTTTACTATGCGCGCTACCACGGACTTTCACCACGGAGAGCACGCGTTTAAACTGACCTGCAACTTCAATATAGCGCTGCACCAGAATCGCGTCTGCCAAAAATGCACTGCCAAAGGGACTAAAACGTAAATCGGTGTAACGATCTTCTAGTTCCGATGTCATCAAAATCGTCATGCCCATCCCTGTCAGCTCGGCAACCATGCGGTACAACGATCCGCGAAAATCTTCACGAAACTCGGGCGCCAAGGCCAGCTCAAATCCCGATAAAGAATCAATGACCACGCGCTTGGCCTGCATACGATTAATCATCTCAATCAAATCATGCAAAGTTTCATCAATCGACAAATCTAGAGAGCGCGTGTCGATTACCCCCACTTTTCCATCATTTATTAGTGCATACAATTTTTGGCTCAGCAGTTGGCTGGGGCTCTTTTCAAACGCCGCGATCACACCAGGTTCGCCCCGGCGCGCGCCTTCGGCAAGAAACTCTGTTGCCAAAATAGTCTTACCAGAACCAGATGGCCCGACCACGAGCAGTGAATAACCCACGGGCAAGCCCCCGCCCATCATTTCATCCAAAGCGGTCACGCCCATCGAAGCCCGTGCCGTGCCAGTAGATTCTTTTAGCGCTAAAGCAATCGTATTACCCTGTTGAATAATCGCACGCGGAAAAACCTGAATACCCGCATCGCTAATGCGAAAGGTATGTAAACCTGGTGCCTGAGCTTGACCGCGCATTTTGACCACTTGTATCTTTCGCACCATAGAATTACGTTGCAAATGTTGTGCAAGCCACAAAATGCCATCCGCCACGGTAAAGACGGGGCTGGATTCAGCTTCGGGCATCAAATACTCGCCGATTAAAAAGGTGGTTGCCTGCCAACTGGTCATTTGCATGCCCAATTGCTGCACAAAGCGTTGCAGATCGCTCGCACTGCCCTCCTCCAGCTTGATCGACTGCACCACAGAGCGAAACGAATCCACAAACACCAAGCTAGGGGAATAGGCTTTCACCTCTTCAGAAATGCGGGATAAAACGCGATCAAAGTCTCCATCCAATAAATCTGCGGACAGATTGACGAAGCGAATCGAGTCATTCACTTTCTGAAAATCGAAAAAGGGAAATTGCTGTTGGTATCGCAGCATCTTCAACGCTGGTTCCCCCAGCACCGTAAAGAACAACGCTCGATTGTTTGGCGTGGCCAACGAGAACATCATCTGGTGTGCAAGGGTGGTTTTTCCGCTGCCCGGCGTACCTGCAATCAGGTTAAACGAGAATTCCGGCAGACCGCCACCCAACAAGTTATCCAGCCCCGGCACACCCGTTGGTAAACGCCGTATGTTCACTTTGTTAGTCATTTTTAAATACCTTGCCGGTTTGATCCGGAGCGTCATTGCCCCAAGCCGAATGTAAAAGACTGCTGGTTAATGCCTCGCCAATGAGCGAGGCCAAGATGTCGGTAAACGTGAGCAACAACAGGCTGTTTGCTGCACTAACTTGTGCAGGCGCTTGCGCTTCAAAGCATTTTTTTAATGCGGCGAACCGCTGATCTGACTGCTTTGACAATGGCCCCGCTGCAAGCCAAGGAAAGCTGGCCTGCGAAAGAAATACACTTCTTGCATAGAGCGACTCGAAACCGCCTTCACCAACAATTGAAATGATCTTGGCCGCCATCTGCTCCCATAACGTTACCGCGACATCCGCCGCTGCAAGGGGATGCCGCATGGTGAAGCTGTCAACCA
>JAYVBU010000357.1:0-4826 GCA_043750335.1 Betaproteobacteria bacterium
ACACCACTAGAAAACATGAGGGACGAGCAGATTAAAAAGAACTTTTTCTTCAAGTTACCTCCAATGGCTGGGGTGGGTGTCAACTGAAGGTTTGCCATGCGAGCGTCAGACACGATTATTTTCCTAACAAAAAAATGTACAGCACCAACCCTCAAACGTGATGCCGTCTAAATCAAAAAAGACATATATCTAATTTATACCGTTGCAATATTTCGTTTGGCCATTTAAAAAACCCTCCGCTTGCAATGTTCGTAAAGGTTTCGTAGCATGCCTCCAATGGTAAACGTTTGGTCAAAATTTCTGCTTGTCGCATTGTTGGCGTGCCTACAGTGTGTCGCCCCACTGATTCACGCGCATACGAACGGCTTGCAGGATCATCACGATACGTACATCACCGTTCAAGAGACGGATGATGCGGCGCATGCCCATGCGTTTGAGGCGGATCACGATCACGGCCAAGCCATTGGTGTGGCCAAGGAATTTAAGCGGGATTACATCCTGCCGTTTTTTGATGTGGCTCGTTTCTCGGTGTACGCGCCGCCACCGCAGATTGTCTTGCTTGCACCTGATTTGTGGCGTTCTGTCACTGTACCTTTCCCCCGCTTTACGCGTCCCCCCGCGCGCGCGCCTTAAACGCCCTTACCCGCAAACCGAATGACCGCGCGCTGAATTTAGCTGCGCTGTGTTGCGTTTGCCTGTCCTATTTCCCCGACTAATAACCCAAGCGGCTGGCTGCCTGCCCGCCGTTGCACGGGAGTGATGCTATGAAGCGTATGACTACGGCCTGCCTGCTCGTTACAGGTTTAGGCGTGATGAGTGCTGCCGTTTTTGCGGCTAGCCCGGATAGGGTGCTGCCTGCGTTGATGAAGCCGGTCAATGTCAGTATTGATGCTAAACAGATGCAGGCGATGGGAATCCAGCTTGCCGCCTTGCAACGCCAAAGCGATGCGGTGTTGACGAGTTTTCCCGCGCACGTGATGACTCCGCCGAACAGTGAGCAAATCATCAGCTCGCCGGTGGCGGGGCTGGTGTTGCAAGTGTTGGTGCAGCCGAATCAGTCGGTGGGCCGTGGTGCGCCGTTGCTGCGCCTGGCTGGGCCTGATTGGGGGTCGCTGCAATTACAGCTTCTGCAAGCAACGTCGCGCGCGACACTGGCACGCCAAGCAGCGCTGCGCGAACAAAGCTTGTTCGACGAAGGCATTATCCCGCTACGGCGGGTGCAGGAAGCGCAGGCCGCATTGTCAGAAAGCACGGCAGCGTTGAATCAGGCGCGCGCGGCGCTGCGTTTTTCTGGCATGCCCGAGGCGGCAATCAAGCGGGTTGAAACCTCAGGCAAATTGGAAGACAGCCTTGTGCTACATGCAACGCAAGCTGGCGTGGTAACAAGTATTGCGGTCAAACCTGGGCAGCGCGTGGAAGCCGCCAGCGCGCTATTGCAGGTGGTGCAGACCACTCAGCTGTGGCTGGAAATTCAAGTGCCCGCCGCCGATGCGGCGAACTGGCAAGCCGGTACCCGATTCAAATTGCAGGGGCGCGACATCACGGCGCGCATTGTTAGCCTCAGCCCGGCTGTCTCCGCTGGCAGCCAAACGCTGGCGCTGCGCGCGGTGATTGAATCTAAGATGCCGGGGCTGCGCCCTGGCGAAATCGTCGCGGTGGAATTGCCCACAGCAGGGGGCGCTACGGGCTGGAGTGTGCCGCTAGTCGCCCTCGCACATGAGGGCAAGCAAGCCTATGTATTTGTCCGCACGACGACTGGTTTTGCGGCGCGCCCGGTGACGATTCTAGCCAGCGCGGGGCAGCGTGTACGCATCAATGGCGCGCTCACTGATGGCGAGCAAATCGCCATCAGCGGCATCGTCGCGATCAAGGGCGCGTGGCTCGCGGCAAAAGAAAAAGGAGCGAATTAATGCTTGCGCGTCTGATTCAATTTTCATTATCACAGCGTTTGTTTATTTTGTTGGCGACGCTGCTCGTTGCCGGGGCGGGCTGGTATGCGTTTACGCAATTGCCGATTGATGCTTTTCCCGACGTTTCCAGCACCCAAGTCAAAATCATTATGAAAGCGCCCGGCATGACGCCGGAGGAGGTTGAAAGCCGCATCGCGGTGCCGATCGAAGTAGAAATGCTCGGCATCCCAAAGACGCGCATTCTGCGCTCGGTGACCAAGTACGGCTTGGTGGATGTAACCATCGACTTTGACGATGGCGTAGATATTTATTGGGCGCGGCAGCAGGTGAGCGAACGCCTCGGCGGCATTATGGACGACCTGCCCGCCGGCATTAGCGGTGGCATGGCACCGACCACGACGCCCCTGGGTGAGATGTTTATGTTTACGGTGGATGGGGGCGGTTTGTCACTGAGTGAGCGGCGCAGCTTGCTTGATTGGGTGATCCGGCCTGCGCTACGCACCGTGCCCGGTGTGGCCGATGTAAATTCGCTGGGGGGCATGGTGCGCGCGTTTGAAGTGGTTCCCGACGCGATGAAAATGTCGGCCAGCGGCGTCACGATGGATCAACTCAAAGAAGCCATTCGTGCCAACAATTTGAATGACGGCGCAGGACGGCTGGGCGAAGGCGATGAGGTACTGCTGGTACGCAGCGAAGGCAGCATCGGCAATCTCGATGACTTGCGCGCTGTGGTGGTGACGATGAAAGAGGGTGTGCCGATTCGCATCGGCAATTTGGCCGAGGTCAAAATCGGCACCATGACGCGCTATGGCGTGGTAACGCAAAGCGGCAAAGACGAAGCCGTACAAGGCTTGGTGTTGGGGCTGGCCGGGGCGAACGCGCAAAAGGTAGTGGAGGGTGTGCAAAAAAAGCTCGACGAGATCAAGCCGACTCTGCCTAAAGGTGTTGCGATCAACGTGTTTTACGACCGTGCGGCGCTGGTCGATAAAGCGGTCGGCGCGGTTGCCACCGCGCTGCTCGAAGCCACCATCCTGGTAGTCGTCTTGCTTGGCTTATTTCTCGGCAATGTACGCGCGGCGCTGACCGTGGCGCTGGTGTTGCCGCTGGCCGCGCTCATCACCTTCATCTTAATGCGCGCTTTCGGCATGTCGGCAAATTTGATGAGCTTGGGTGGCTTGGCAATTGCCATCGGTATGCTGGTCGATGCTGCCGTGGTGGTGGTGGAAAATATCGTACAGCGCTTGGCGCATGACCCGAGCGCGGGAAAACTGCCGCGCTTGCATCTGGTGTATCGCGCGGTGCGCGAAGTTGCCTTGCCGGTCAGCGCAGGCATTCTCATCATCATCACTGTTTTTTTGCCGCTGTTAACACTACAAGGCTTGGAGGGAAAATTCTTCGTGCCGGTCGCACTCGCGATTGTATTTGCCTTGGCCGGTTCGCTCGTTTTGTCGCTGACGGTGATTCCGGTGCTGGCCTCGTATCTGTTGCGCGACGTGGCCCATACCGACCCGTGGCTACCGCGCAAACTCTTGGCCCTATACGGCCCGCTCCTTGATTGGGCGCTGCGCCGCCAGCGCGCGGTGGGCATAGGCGCCGTGGTGATGTTGCTGGTGGCGGGTGGCGTCTATACCCAAGTCGGCAAGACTTTTATGCCAACCATGGACGAGGGTGATCTGATCGTCGGCATCGAAAAGCTGCCGTCAATCAGCTTGGAACAAAGTGCTGCGCTTGATTTAAAAATTCATCAAGCGCTAATGCAAGCGATCCCGGAAATCACCGGCACGGTCGCCCGTGCGGGCTCGGATGAAATCGGTTTAGACCCGATGGGCCTGAATCAAACCGACACCTACTTGCAGCTCAAGCCAAAAGATAAATGGCGCATGCAGAACAAAGACGCGCTGACGGATGAAATCCGCAAGGTGTTAGATGGCTTGCCCGGCATCGAATACAGCTTCACTCAGCCGATTGAAATGCGCGTATCAGAAATGATTATCGGCGTACGCGGCGATGTGGCGATCAAAATCTTCGGGCCCGATCTCGATCAGTTGAATCAATACGCCAGTCAGGTTGAGGCTATCGTCAAAACCATTCGCGGCAATCAGGATGTCTATACCGTGCAAAACGACGGCGTGCAGTACTTGCGCGTGGTGGTGGATCGCCTGCAAGCGGGGCGGCTGGGTCTCAGCGTGGAGGAAATCCAGGAAGCACTGCGTATGCAAATCGAAGGCCAGCACGCAGGTACAGTGATCGAAGGCAATCGCCGCACGCCGATCATACTGCGCGGGGCCGAAAGCATTCGCACCTCGCCCGCCGATTTCGCTGCCGTACGCATCACCACTAAAGACGGCAGTACGATTCCCTTGGCGAGTGTGGCGACCTTGGAGCGTGCCGCAGGGCCGGTAAAAATTGATCGTGAAATGGGCAGCCGCTATAGCGTGGTGATCGCCAATGTCGGCGGGCGCGATCTGGTCGGTTTCGTGAACGAGGCCAAGGCCGCCGTCGCGAAAAAACTGCCTTTGCCTACCGGCTATCGCATCAGTTGGGGCGGGCAATTCGAAAATCAGCAACGTGCGGCGAGTCGCTTAAGCATTGTGATTCCGATTGCGCTGGGTCTGATTTTCATTCTCTTGTTCGCCACCTTTGGCTCAGTGCGCCAATCGCTGCTCATCCTCAGCAATATTCCTTTCGCGCTAGTCGGCGGCATCGTTGCCTTGTGGCTTACCGGTGAATATTTGTCGGTGCCCGCCTCAGTCGGCTTCATCGCCCTGCTCGGCATCACAGTGCTGAATGGCGTGGTGCTGGTGAGCTATTTCAATCAACTACGCAGTGAAGGCATGGCGCTACGCGAGGCTGTGGTCAACGGTGCGAAGCGGCGTTTGCGGCCGGTTTTGATGACGGCGACGATCACCGCGTTCG
>JAYVBU010000358.1:0-4814 GCA_043750335.1 Betaproteobacteria bacterium
GCGCAGCGCATGAATAGCTGGCTCACCACCCTGACCTCTGCGGGTACGCTATACGAAACGGATTTACGTTTGCGTCCCGATGGTGCCTCCGGCCTCATGGTGAGCTCGTTTACCGCCTTCGAAGAATACGAAAATAAAAAAGCCTGGGTATGGGAGCACCAAGCGCTCACTCGCGCGCGCTTCGTGGCCGGTGACGGCGCCATCGGCAAAACATTCGAAGACCTGCGCCGCAGCGTGATTTGCCAAGCACGCGACCCAGCGAAACTGCGCGAAGAAGTCACCACCATGCGGCAAAAAATGCGCGACACGCATCACGGCACAGCACAGTCCTTCGACATCAAACACGACCCAGGCGGCCTCGTCGATGTCGAATTCATCGTACAGTATCTAGTACTCGCCCATGCGCATCAGCATCCACAGCTTGCCGACAACGTCGGTAACCTAGCGCTGCTCATACGTGCTGGCGAATTGGGATTGATCGCAAAAGATGCTGCGCTACAGGTGTGCGATGCTTATCGTGAGCTGCGGCGACAACAACACCGGCTAAAAATGCAGGGCTTGGATAAGGCACGCATGGCGCCGGAAGATTTGACTACCCACATTAAAGTGGTTAAGGATTTGTGGCAGGCTGTGTTGGGATAGCGCTATGTAGGGTGCCAATAAGCGAAGCGCATTGCACCGAACGTTTTCATTCGGCACGATTATGATTGCGCCCTAAGCTGGCTGAGCTTATCTTCGTGATGGTGTTGATTGGCTCAAATCGACCCAAACCGGCCCTCCAGGCTATTGAAAAGCAGACTGTCAACGAACGAATATCTTACAGATTGCATAGGCGTACTAATTGATTTGCCATGCCTGCATTCTCAAACTTGCTCTGTTTTTTCGCATCAATTTTGCACCTTTACTCTTCGCCACAGTGGTGCACGCAAGCGAATTTCGCCAAACGAGCTGTCGCGCTCGCCGATGTACGTCACGCCAAACCCTGCATCCAATAGCGTTCGCAAATGCCGTCCTGCCTGGCGAAGCGGGAATCCGCCACGCGCGCCGCGCCGATTTTTGCGCATGGCATCCAGTCCCAGTTGACTTGCAACCGGGCTGACTCCTGCATCATAGAATTCGACAAACCTCCCCACGCGGAAGAACAGCGCATCATCGGGAAAGCGCCAGCGGAAGTGGCGATACTGTTTCTTGACCTGCCGCAGTCCTTGCGGCACGGTGTATTTGCGCACCAGCCGCCAGTTTGCGGCGTCGAACTCGAAATATTGCGCCAGAAATTCAAACCGTTTCCAGATCGACTGCCAGAGATTCCAGCTATTCGCCAGTTTGGAGTGCCCCAGATAAGAGGATAAGGTAGCCGCCAATTGGTCCAACAAAAGCCGGTCGAAACGATAGCAACGCACACCTGCCACCTCGCTGACCAGTTTTCTTTCAAAGCCCCGTAGCTTCTCTTTCAGGTGATTCACCACCCGGCGCCGCACCAGCATGTAATCGCGGCGCACGATGTAACCGAGGAAATTGATCCCGTTCGAGGCTGGTGCTAACACTTGCCGGGGATTCAGTTCCAGTTTCAGCTCATCGCGCAACCAGGTTTCGATCCGCCCGCGCCATTCGGCTAGCTGTTCTGGCGAATCGGATAGCAGCACAAAATCGTCGCAATAGCGCAGGTAATGGCGGCACTTCAGCGTGTGTTTGACAAACTGATCCAGCCCATTCAGATCCACATTGGCAAAGAACTGGCTGTTCAGGTTGCCGATCGGTAAGCCTTTGCCGGGCGGCGTGCCGAACAGGGTCTTGTGGGGTGCAATTCTATCCAGCAACCGCGGTTCGCCGCGCATCACGTAGTCGCTGGTGCAATCGTGGTAGACCAGCAGGCGCGTCAGCCACAGCGCCGCATCATCCTTGAGCTTCGCCGCCAAGAGCCTGAACAGGATGTCCTTGTCGATGGTCATGAAGTAATTCTTGATATCCAGTTGCAGATACCAGGCAGGGCGCGTGCCGTTCACTGTTGCCTGGCGCAGAAAGGTCTGCAGCTGTTTAACGCCGGCATGCACGCCCTTGCCTTTGCGGCAGGCGTAAGAATCGTGGATGAAGATGGGTTCCCATATGCGATCGAGGTAGTCCACCAGCACGTGGTGCACTACCCGGTCGCGGAAATCAGCGGCGAATATTTCGCGCAATTTTGGATGCGTTGCAAAGAAGCAGACAGAACGTCCGGGGCGGTAAGTACGCCGCAACAACCCCTCGCGCAGATCGAGCAGGTTTTTTTCCTGGCCCACCTCGAAACGCAGGGCGTTGACGGTGTTGCGCTTGTTCTTGCGGCAGTGGTAATACCGCCGGTACAGATTCTCAAGCGATAAATCAAGGGCGATCATTATCCGGGGCGAACAGCCCACGCGAACAGATTGTTGTTCTTATTGTTCGCGTTCTGGTTGCCATTGTTCGTATTGAAGTTCCACGCGTTGTTAGGATTCGGCGCGTACTCAGTACCGGACCAGTAGTTGTTGGACTGAACGTTTGCCTGCCCACTTTTGACGGGAATTTCTCCATCACACCGGCGGGGAATCCTGCTGAACAGGTATCCCAACCTGAATAGTCATGCCGGGTAAAAACACCCGGCGGGACAGGCGCACAATGATACAACTCGGCACGCTCGCCGTGTCTATAAAACCAGACACGGCAATTCTGGCTCCCTCTTGCTACACTTGCTGTGTACTTCTCAGCCACCCTTCGTTCTGCCTGCAAACCGACACCACCAGTTCAACGACGAACTGGAAGGATTTAAAATTCTTGAAGGCACGCACTTCCTTGGCCAGCCGCATCAGGATCAACAACTCTTCCAGTCGGTCGCGCAGCACCAGCAGCTCGGGCTGCTTGTCGCGCGCGGCATTAGCCTTGACGATCAGTGCCACCACCTCGCGGCTCTTGTTGCGCAGCTCCGTGCCCAGCGTATATTTGTGGTAGCGCGAGAAACCCGCCACGATCTTTTCGAAATGCACGGCCACGTCCATGGCCTGCTTGTAAATCGGCAAGTGTTCGTAGCGCGCCATCGCTCAAAACCACTGTAAAAATTCCGACAGTGGGCTGCGCCCACGCCGCAAAACCGTGGGGGTTTCCCCCCACACCCCCTAAAAGTGCCGAAGCGCTCAAATTACCGAAGCGCCAACCGCCGCCGCGCCACGCCCATCAAACCCAACAGGCCAATGCCAAGCAGCAATACGGTTGAAGGCTCCGGGACGGCGGCGACTTGTCCGGGGCGAACAGCCCACGCGAACAGAACGTTGCCCTTATTGCCCGCGCCCTGGCTGCCACTGTGCGTATCGAAGCCCCACGCGTCGTCAGGATCCGGCGCGTACTCAGTACCGGACCAGTACGCGTTGGACTGAACGTTATTAAACAGGGCAAAGTCTGCATTATTCGTAGTCAGGATCGAGCTCCCTGCGACACCGCCCAGTTCGTTGTAGAACAAATTCCCTAACTCGCTGCCGCTGCAGTTGATTCCAAAAGAATCACCGCCGGACTGTAGGCGGCAGGTGGGATCGGGTTGCAGCGTGGTGGGCAGGCGCCAGTCGTTATAACCGAGGTAGTTGGCGGTGTTCATGGCGGTGATCCAGCTTTGCGCGGTATTCCACGTCGCCCTTCCATTTGAACGGATACCGCTGACCCCGAAGGTATTGGTCGCCGCCAGGTTGGCATTCGCCAGCCAGTATAGATTGGCGTCAGCGTCGTAGACGGTCTGTCCACCATCGGCAGCAATCAGATCCGCGTGCGCGCCGCCAGTGGATAACAAGCCCAGACATAGGGCGATTGATGTGATCAGATTTTTCATTGATTATTCCCGGGTGGTTTTAAATTTTTTGTTCTCAGTCTCGGTCATAAACAAAGATGGATTGCGTAGGCTATAAGCAAGAAACAGGCCAGCCAGTGAAAAATTAGCTTAAATGCAGTGGTTACAATAGGCTAGCAGGTAAGGCAGGTAAGGCAGGTAAGGCAAAACTGTAAATTATTCCGACAAGTATTTCCCGTTTTGCGATCAAATTGATTCGATAGGCAGGAGCTCAATACGCTAACTTAACACCGTCTCCGGGTTCAGAGTGGCGCAGCGCTCCGACAAGACATTCCGTACTTGGTGTGAATGTCTGCAATAGAGCAAATCTTTGGGCGGCCGGTTATGGCACTTTACTGTCAAACGAATTAAGAGAAGAAACATTCGCAATGAATTCCGCAGGCTGCTAACGCGCCCACACGCGAGCGCCCAACCGTGACAAAAACTATTGCTTAACCGGCTGCCCCACCGCATAAGGACTACTGTTAAACGCCGCAATAAATTCTTCAATATCGGCGCCGGAGATTGGCCCAATCTTGCGCCCAACGATGCGTCCCGTAGGGTCGAAGAAATAATGTGTCGGTGTGCCGATAAATTTTCCGCCGCCAAATCGTTTAATCGCTTCCATATCTGGCTCGGTGATTAAATTGGTGAAGGGAAGTTGGTGCGTGGCGACAAAGCGCTTGGCTTCTTTAAGATAGCCTGCGCCATCGATGGTGATGCCCAACACAATCGCGTCTTTATTTTGATGCGTTTTGTGGAAGGCGCTCATGTGGTGGATTTCAGCTGTGCAGATTTTGCAATCGTGCATCCAGAACGCCATGATGACCCATTTACCGTGACCGACAAATTCGTTGACGTTGCGTGGGCGACCATCGAGATCTTGCAGGGCGATATCCGGCGCTGCCGCATGCGCTGCACTCATGACAAAAGCTATTGCCAGACTGAGTATCCATTTGCGCATGCTAGCTTCTCCTAAACGGTGAAAATT
>JAYVBU010000359.1:0-4808 GCA_043750335.1 Betaproteobacteria bacterium
GGTGGAGGTAAGCGGGATCGAACCGCTGACCTCTTGCATGCCATGCAAGCGCTCTCCCAGCTGAGCTATACCCCCGGAAAGCGCGCCATTATAGTGACCGTGCCACGCTATGTAAAGCGATACCAAACCTTAAGGCGCGGGAAGCACGAATATGCTGGGCCAGTGTTTGCCAGTGATGAGCAATACATCGCGCGCCTGATCGTAGGCGATGCCATTGAGCACGGCTTCATCCGAAGGCCGCTGCGACCTTGGAAACAGGTGCGATAACGTGATCCAAGCGATGATTTTTCCCGTTTTCGGCGAGATGCGCGCGATACGATCCGCGCCATAAATATTAGCGAGAATTTCGCCTTTCACATACTCCAGCTCATTGAGTTGGCCGATGGCTTGCCCGGTCTCAGTCACGTCCAGGCGGCGAACTTCGCGCAAGGTCGCCGGATCGAGAAAATGCAATTGCGCGCTGCCATCACTCGCGATCAGGTGGCGGCCATCATAGGTCAGCCCCCAACCTTCCCGCGCATAAGGCAGTGTGCGTTTCAAGCGCAGGCTGGTTTTATCGTAAACAAATATTTGATGCTCTTGCCAAGTCAGTTGAAATAGCTCGTTGCCCACCAGGGCGATACCTTCACCGAACATTGCTTTCGGCAAATCAATCCGGCGCAGGATACGCCCACTCTTTAGCTCACGCACACTGAGCGTAGAGTGGCCATACAGGCCGGTGCTTTCATACAACAAGCCACGCTCCCACACCAAGCCTTGCGTGAAAGCGCTGGGGTCATGCGCGTAGCTGTTGAGGGCTGGCGGTGTGGCATCGGCGGCGGCAACCGAAGCGGTGATAAGCAAAATGAAAGCACACAAAAAGTAACGCATGCGTTGACTCATTCCCGCACCGGGCGCTTGGCGAGTTTGCGCTGCAAGGTACGGCGGTGCATTTTGAGCGCGCGCGCCGTGGCGGAGATATTGCTATCGTGTTCGCCGAGCACTTTCTGAATATGCTCCCACGCTAGGCGATCCACCGAGAGCGGATTGCCGTTTACCGGTAAATGAGGATCGCCTTCGCTACGCATCAGCGCGGCGACTATGTCATCCGCGTCGGCTGGTTTGGCGAGATAGTGCGTGGCACCGAGTTTGATCGCTTCCACGGCGGTGGCGATGCTGGCGTAGCCGGTGAGCACCACAATGCGCGTTTCCGCATCCAATGCTTTCAAACGCTGCACCAGCACCAAGCCGGAAGGGCCGGGCATTTTGAGATCAATGACCGCATATTCGGGTGGATTTTCAGTCGCTAATGCGCTGGCTGTTTCCACATCCGCCGCGCTGCTGACGGCGAAGCCTCGCTTTTCCAGCGCGCGCGTTAGCACTTGGCGCAAAGCCGCATCATCATCCACCAACAGCAAGCTGGCGCGCTCACTTAGCGCGCTCATCGCACTGGCAGCGTGACGCGCACATACGCGCCGCCGCCCTCACGATTAAATAGATTGACCGTGCCGCCGAAGCGTTCGATGGTGGCGTTAGCGAGAAATAAGCCAATGCCCAAGCCACCGTCAGGGCTCTTGCTGGTGAAAAATGCTTCTCCTGCACGCGCGGCAAGCTCTGCGCTGATGCCCGGGCCGCGATCGCGGATTTCCAAGCTCAGTTTCGCTTCATCCCAGCGCCCTTCTAATTCAATGCCCTGCGGCGAAACATCGGCGGCATTGTTGAGCAGATTGAGTAATGCCTGATCCAAGGTGCGCTCGACCGCGAGCTCCGGCACAGGCTGGATGCCCTTGAAATTGGTGCTGATCTCGATTTGCGGCCGCAGCAATTGCCACTGCTCGATAAGTTGGCGTAGATAAACTTCGCAGGTGATATGCGTCGCGGCTTCAGCGCGCAACGTCAAACTCGTCAAAATCGTTTTGCAGCGCTCAACTTGTACCCGTAGCAGTCGCACATCCTCCACCAGCGCTGGGTCATTGGCGTAATCCCGCTCCAACTCTTTTGCAATGACCGCCATGGTTGACAAGGGCGTACCCAACTCGTGCGCCGCACCGGCTGCCAAGGTGCCGAGCGCGACTAACTGCTCATTGCGTAACGCTGCTTCGCGCGCCACAGCAAGCCGCTTATCGCGCTCGCGCAGCGACTGCGCCATGCGCGCGACAAACCAAGCAATCAGCAACGCGCTCAAAGCGAAGTTGAACCACATGCCCAATACATGCAAATTGAAATCAGCCTGTACGCCGTGCGCGTCGTGCCCGCCTGGCAAGCCGCCAGGAAACAGTGTAGCAAGTAGCGCAAAGCTGCCGGGGCCTTGTGGCAAGGGTAGGTGCAAGAACAGCAAGCAGGCATAAGCCACAAACGTAGCACCTGCCACCGCCCAGGTAAAAGCCGTCGGCAGGATGGCCGCAGCAATCGACAGCGGGATCAAATACAGCGTGACAAAGGGATTGGTCGAGCCGCCGGTGAAATACAACAAGCCAGTCAGTACGCCAATGTCGAGTAGCAGATGCCCGGCCAATTCGGCATCTGTCACCGGCCAAGGTTGGAATGTCCGCCACCAAGTGATCAGCGTTGCCAGGGCCAAACCCGCCGTCAGCACGAACAAGGTTGCTGTCGGTAACGCCATGCCGATGCCGTACTCCGCGATGCAAATAACTACGATTTGCGTAATGACTTCTATCGCGCGCAAACCGGCCAAGCGGCGCAGGTTACGCATTTGCGGGGCGATCATCGGCGTTTCATTCATGGCGCTATTGTAACGGCTTGCACCTCGCGCATCGCACCCCTGCGACACTGTGTCGCATTTCCTTATGCGGTGCTGACGCCTACTATGCGGCCTTCACCAAGGGGCGAAACATCATGCATAAAATTCGATCCGGCATCATCGTCGCAGCGCTCTCATTACTCGCCAGCCACCCCGCCTTATCCTCCTGCGGCTCGACCTTCTGCTCGGCGAACACCGGCTGGGATACGCAAGGGCTCACCAGCGATGAAGGTTTGCGTATCGATTTCCGCTATTCCTATGCTAAAGCCAATCAGTTGCGCGCCGGGCGGTCAAAAATCGCGACCCCTGCGCCCAGTGGCAGCGATGAAGAAATTGAAAACAAGCGCACCATTAATCAAGCGCTTAATGTCGATGCCGACTACGCAATCAATTCAAGCTGGAATATTGCGTTAGGGGTGCCGCTTACGATGCGCGACCACACCCACACTTTCGATTCATCGGTCAGCGCCCCCCTCACGCAACAGGCGGCATTCACTTCCTTGGGTGATGTTCGCGTGACCGGGAAATATAAATTCGATACAGGAAGCATGCTATCGGGCTGCGGTATTCGTTTCGGATTGAAACTACCCACGGGCGCCATCAACCAAACCATGACGCCGTCTAACCCATCCGAACCTGACACGGCCTATGCGCTGGAACGCGCTGCACAACCCGGCACGGGCAGCACGGATGCGATTCTTGGCATGTATTATTTCCACAACCTACCCGGCAAGCAGTGGGGGTGGTTTGCCAGCGGGCAGTTTCAATCCGCCATCGCCACGCGAAAGCAGTATCGCCCTGGGCGCGAGCTGACGATGGATGCGGGGGCGTACTACGAAATCACGCCAACGCTGAACGGACTACTGCAACTCAACGCACATTTCCGTCAGCGCGACAGCGGGATCAACGCCAACCCAGCCTCAGGAGGCCATACCTTAAGCGTGAGTCCCGGCCTCAGCTATACGCTTACGCCCAAGACACAACTCTATGGCCTACTTCAAATCGCGCTGCGTCAATACGCAAACGCCGATCCAAGCGACCCCGCATCCGGGCAACTCACCGCGCCCTGGTCACTCGCCCTGGGTGTGAGTCAGCGCTTCTAGGCATTCTCGCGCAGTAACCAGCGCGAGATAATCATCCCAGGACAAAAACCGGTCAGCGCAGCCAGTGACAAAAATACGGCGGGCACAAATAACAACCAATGCACGACACTCACCCCGGTCAGCACGATGCCGCCCCAGATAACGGACCCCACGACAAACAAAAACAAACGCACGGAAGGACTGGCTTTGAAAAATTGCATGGCGCTCTCCTTGAAATGACTTACTCGGTTTAAAACACGCAAAGGACTCAATCAACAAAGATGCAGGCACGTCACAGCCAGCGTCTGACACGGCGTCGGTAAACCAAATATTGCGCCCCAAACTTCGCTTTGAGATGCGCCTCTTCATGCGCGATCACCGCATAACGCATCAAGCCCCACACTAAGGGCGCGAACAACAATGGCCAAACGCTTTGCATGAGCAGCATTACCCCAATATAGACCAGCCAATCGAACGCATAAATCGGGTTGCGCGAATAACGGTATGGTCCGCTAGTCACCAGATGGGTGGCCGCTTTATAGGGATTCACCGTGGTGCGATGGCCCCAAACCGCCCACAAGGACCAAACGAAGCCCGCTCCAGCTAACGCAATCAAAAACCAAGCCAAGTAGGCGGCAGCGGCTAAATCCAGCGCCATAGGTATTTTTGAATCCAGCCACCAAGCGCCAAAAAGCGCCATAGCATAAATGAGCGGCGGCGGAAGCAAAGTTGCCGGTTTATGCTTTGCTTCGCGTACGAGTTTCATGTTTTTTCGCCTTTCATCTTGCCCCTTTGCAGGGGTTTCCGTAGCATCCTGCCCAATCAGCTTTGCTTTAAATATTAGAATTTTATAAAATTAATCCACTACGCACGAAATACAGGGCACAAATCTCATGTCAACCGCCGTTATTATCAACCTCGATTACGCTCGTTATCCACCCGCAGTATGCGAAGCCTTGTGGCAAGAAATTTGCGACACGCTGCTC
>JAYVBU010000360.1:0-2127 GCA_043750335.1 Betaproteobacteria bacterium
ACCTACGATTTTCGAGATTTTGTGCTCTCGCGCTTTGTTGAAGCGGTGTGCTTGGACGAGCCCGCTGAATCCAGCTCGGAATACGACGAAGACTGGGCGGAAAACGTGACGCTGCAACTCGGCCCACATGCCGATTTAGACCAAGCAAAGCGCGAGAGTTTGCTGCTGGATTTTGGAGCGAGCGGCGATAGGATAGACATCACGGTGCGTCGCGCACTGATCGGCTATACCTTACAGCGCTTAAGCGTGGACACGACGCGGGATCACACCCTGAACCCGAACGCCTATCAATTGATGCTGCTCAACCGGGATGAGATTGAGCCATTTGCGGCCTGGGCTTTTCAATAAAAAAAGCAATAAAAAGTCGCGCTAAACGCTAACGCTTTCACCGTCGATTATCCGTAACACGCCGTGCAAGGCAGCCACCACCGCTTGCCGCCGCACTGCGCTACGATCACCTTGAAAGTGCGAAATTTGCGATTGCACAGCGTCGCTGCGTGTAGCCCAGGCTAGACAAACAGTGCCCACCGGCTTACTCGGTGTCGCGCCGCCCGGCCCGGCGATGCCGCTGATCGCGAGCGCGATATGCGCGTGGCTATGTTTCAGCGCACCCACCGCCATCTCATTCACCGTCTGTTGCGACACCGCGCCGAACTCAGCGAGCGTTTGCGCGGTAACGCCGAGCATCTCTTGTTTGGATTCGTTGGTATAGGTGATGAAGCCGCGATCAAACCACTGCGAGCTGCCCGCTACGGAGGTAAGGACTGCACCCACCCAGCCACCCGTGCAGGATTCGGCGCTGGCTAACATCAGGCCACGGCTTTTTAACGCCGCGCCGACTTGCTCGGCGAGTTGGCTTAATTCAACATCCATACCAGACCTTGAATCAGCGCGATGCTGTACACCGCTGCCAGCGCATCGTCGAACATGACGCCGAAACCATTTTTAATGTGCGTGTCAAAATAGCGAATCGGGAACGGCTTCCATATATCGAATAAACGGAAGATGAAAAACGCCGCGATGAACCAGGCCCAAGTGTGCGGCGTGAAATAAAGTATCGCGAGAAAGGCCACGATCTCATCCCACACGATGCCACCATGATCGGCGACGCCCAGCGCGCGCCCGGTGGCGTGACTGGCCCATACGCCAATGACGAATAGCACAAGAAGCAGCGTGAAAAATACCGTGGGGTTCAACCCGAGCAGGTAAATCAAGCCATAGATTGGAAAAGCAGCCAGCGTACCCGCCGTGCCCGGTGCAAAGGAGCTCAAGCCGCTACCAAAACCGAAGGCGATGAAATACGCCGGGCGGCTCAATATAAATTTCAAATCAGGCGAAGTGATCAAAACCATGCTCCTTAAGTATGAGTGGATTGTTATTTTCATCAAGCACGACCAGCTTGCGTTGACGGGTGATCTCACCGATGCAAGTAAGGGGTAATTTAAGGCGGCGACCCAAACGCACGATTGCGTCATGCTGTTTGGCCGGAGCGGTGAAGCACAGCTCATAATCATCGCCACCTGCCAACACGGCATTGCGCGCAACTTCGTCATGCAAATAAGCACGCACACTTTCAGAAATCGGAAACTGTGCAAAGCGAATCTCGGCACCGACCTGAGACAGCTCAAGGATGTGCCCCAAATCCGCCACTAGGCCGTCTGAAATATCAATCGCGCTATGCGCCACGCGCAATAATTTTTGCCCCAGTTTTACGCGGGGTGTGGGCGCGTGCAAGCGCGGCAGGAGCGCCGCTGCATCGTGCGGCGCAATTTGTATTCGGCGTTGCAAATAGGCCAAGGCCAGGGCCGCATCACCAAGCTGACCGGACGCCCATATTTCATCGCCGACTTTTGCGCCTGCACGACGCAAGGCGTGACCTTTTGTCACCTCCCCCATGATAGTGACTGAAAGTGTGAGCGGCCCCTTAGTCGTATCGCCGCCGATCAGCGCGACGCCATGCTGCTCCGCCAGCGCGAACCAGCCCTCGGAAAAACGCTTGAGCCAGCGCTCGTTCGCCTCGGGCAGGGCTATCGACAACAACGCCCAGCGCGGCGTCGCACCCATCGCTGCTAGATCGGAGAGATTCACCGCCAACGCTTTATGACCCAAATAGAAGGCATCGTCGTC
>JAYVBU010000361.1:0-10401 GCA_043750335.1 Betaproteobacteria bacterium
GCATTGGCTGCGGTAACAACGCAAATGGTGTGGGGCGCGCAACCGGTTGCCGGGTTTCAGTATTACGCAGGCAAGCGCGTATGGGATGGCTTGAAAGTGGGCGATGTGCTGACCTTCGCGCGTGATGCCGATAACCCGCACGATGCCAACGCTATTCGTATCCTCTGGCACGGAGAAATGCTTGGTTACGTGCCGCGCGCAGGCAACGATTCGGTGGCGAAGCTCATGGACAAGGGCATTAAAGTCTCTGGCCGCATCGTGCATCTGCAACCGGGGCGCAGCCAATGGCAGCGCATCCTGTTTGAAATTTTGTTGGATGAATAAAACGTCATTTTGTAGTTACCCCAGCGCTGTCAACTAAGCTGAACAAGCTGCGTTGAACTATTCCGAGCTGCTTGGTTCTCAAGTACATGTTGAGCCAGTCCCTGGGAATCAGTATATTAAAATGTCATAAACAAATGGCATGTATGGCGTTATAATTCAACTTTTTCGAAGGAGATCACTATGCACAAACCAGCAAAATTAATACTTAGCGCACTCATTGGCTTTAGCCCGCTTGCGGTTTGGGCGCAGGCGGGAGTTCCGGCCACGCAACCTAGCCAGCAGCAACAGCGTCCTGGTACGCCGGATGCGCGCCCCGCCCCTAACCCTGAAGTGCAAGCCTTGAAACAAGAGCGCCAGGAGGCAATGAAACGTTTGCAAGCCGCCAAGGCATCCGGCAATAAAGAAGCGGCGCGCAAGGCGCAACAAGAATTGAGCCAGATTGAACAACGCGCACAAGCACTCCGCAAACAGACTGCACAGAATAATCCAGGCCAAGACAAGCGCGGTAATAAGGATCGGCAGCGCAGACCAGACCAACGCCCAGGCCAAGATGGCCGCCCAGGTGAAATAGCGCAGGACAAGCGTGAAGTTCGCCAAGACGTGCGCGAAGTCAAGCAAGACAAGGCTGAGATTCGCCAAGACAAGCGCGAGTTGCAAGAAGACGTTAAAGATATGAAAGAAGCTAGAAAATCAGGTGATAAAGAAGCCTTCAAAGATGCTTCGCAAGAGGTCAAACAAGACCGGCGCGAACTGCAAGGCGATAAGCGAGAGTTAAGCCAGGATCGTGGTGAATTGCGTCAGGATCGTGGTGAGCTGCGCCAAGACCGGCGTGATCGTCAGGAGGTGTCAGATCGCCAGAGTGGTGCAGATCGCCAGAGTGGTGCAGATCGGCAGCAGCAACAGCACCAGCAGCGCCAACAACATCAGCAACAACGTCGCGGCGGTCGTTAATCTTTTAGCGCTTCCGTAAAAAGCCACGCGCGCATGATTTGCGCGCGTGGCTTTTTTCTTGCCTGTCGAGCCCTCACAGGCTAGGCGTATTCTGGTTACTCCACGCCTTGCGTACTTAAGTAGTCTTCGTAATTGCCAGTGAAGTACTGGTAGCCACCTTTACCGTCGAGCTCGATGAGCTGTGTGGCGAGCGATGAGACGAACTGTCGGTCATGGCTGACGAAAATCAGCGTACCTTTATATTTTTCCAGCGCGATGTTGAGCGCTTCGATGGTTTCCATATCCATGTGATTGGTCGGTTCGTCCATGATGATCACATTGGGATATTCCAGCATCAATTTTCCGTAAAGCATGCGGCCTTTTTCGCCGCCGGAGAGGACGCGCACGGATTTTTTTACGTCATCGCCTGAGAATAGCAAGCGACCCAAAATGCCGCGTATGGTTTGGTCGTCTTCCTGTTTTTGCCGCCACTGCTTCATCCAGTCAAATACGTTCAGGTCATTGTCGAAGTCGTGCGCGTGGTCTTGGGCAAAATAGCCGATGCGCGCTTTTTCTGCCCATTTCACCGTGCCTTGGTCGGTTTCGATTTCGCCCACCAACGCTTTTAGCAAGGTGGTTTTGCCCGCGCCGTTGGGGCCGATAATGGCCAGTCGCTCACCTGCGTCCAACATGATATTCATGCCGTGAAACAGCACTTGGTCGTAGCCTTTGGCAATGTCTAGCATTTCTACCGCTTGGCGGTGCAATTTGTCTTTGTCGTCCATCTCGAAGCGGATAAAGGGCGCTTGGCGGCTGGAAGGTTTGACCACGACTACTTCGGACTTTATCTTTTCAATCTGTTTCAGGCGCGAAGTGGCTTGGCGCGCTTTGGATTTATTGGCGGAGAAGCGCGAGACGAAATCCTGTAAATCATTGACGCGCTCTTTGGCCTTCGTGTTGGAGGCAAGCATTTGTTGCCGTGCCTGGGTCGAGGCCAGCATGTAATCGTCGTAGTTGCCGGGATACACGCGGATGGTGCTGTAGTCCAAATCGGCCATGTGGGTGCACACGCTGTTTAAGAAATGCCGGTCATGCGAGATGATAATCATGGTGCTGCCGCGTTGATTTATCACTTCTTCCAGCCAGCGGATGGTGTTGATGTCCAGATTATTGGTGGGTTCGTCCAGCAGCAATATTTCCGGGTTGGAAAACAAGGCTTGGGTGAGTAGCACACGTAATTTGAAACCTGGCGCGATTTCGCTCATCGGCCCGGTATGGTTGGCGAGCGGTATGCCCACACCGAGCAGCAGCTCGCCGGCGCGCGCTTCGGCGGTGTAGCCATCGAGTTCGGCGAAGTGCGACTCTAGCTCTGCCGCTTTCATGTAGTCGTCTTCGGTCGCATCGGGGTTGGCGTAGATGGCATTTTTTTCGCTCATCACTTGCCACATTTCGTCGTGGCCCATCATCACGACATCGATGACGCGCTGGTTTTCGTAGGCGAACTGATCTTGTCGCAGCCATGCCATGCGTTCGTGCGCGTCGAGCGAGACATTGCCGCCGCTGGGCTCGAGTACGCCAGCCAGAATTTTCATGAAGGTGGATTTGCCACAACCGTTGGCGCCGATCAGGCCATAGCGGTTGCCGTCGCCGAATTTGACGGAAACGTTTTCAAACAGAGGCTTGGCCCCGAATTGGATGGTGATGTTGGCGGTGGAGAGCACGGAGGATTCCTGCGAGGTAGGCAAAATGCGAGGCGCGCATTTTAGCATGGGGAGGGATGGGTTTGACGCCGCCGTTCGCGCCCGCCTACCATGCAGCACACCTAAAAATGGCGGTTCTACAGTTTTTCCAGGTTTTAAATAAGGGACACTACATGCTTAACGCAATATGGGCGGGGATGATCCTCACGGCGTTTGCCGTGGCTTTGGCGCACGTCTTCAGCACAGGGCAGGGTGAGATACTCGTCGCCTTGGTCAAATCGCTGTTTGATTCCGCCAAGACCGGATTCGAGATATCGCTCGGCTTGGCCGGGGTGATGACCTTGTGGCTGGGCATTATGCGTGTGGCTGAGGCGGGTGGCAGTTTGGCGCTGGTTACGCGCGGCTTAGCACCGCTATTCAAGCACTTGATGCCGGGCGTACCGCCCGCTCACCCAGCCCAAGGTGCGGTGGTGATGAATCTATCAGCGAATGTGCTGGGGTTGGATAACGCGGCTACGCCCTTGGGGCTTACGGCCATGCGCGAGTTGCAAACACTGAACCCCACGCCGGCGGTCGCGACCAACGCCATGATCCTGTTTTTGGTGTTGAATGCCTCGTCGGTAACCTTGCTGCCGCTCACGATTTTTACCTACCGCGCGCAAATGGGTGCGGCAGACCCTACCGACGTGTTTGTACCGATTTTGATCGCTACCTATTGCTCGACGCTCGTGGGTTTGGTGGCGGTGGCCATCGTGCAGCGTATCAATCTGCTGCACCCAGTCGTGTTGGCATACTTAGCCGCAGCGACTGCGCTGGTGGGGGGGCTGGCGGCTTATTTTGGCCAATTGCCTGCCGTCGAGATGCAACGCCAATCGGCGGTGTTCAGCAATGCACTGCTTTTGAGCTTGATCTTGGTCTTTTTGCTCGGTGCAATACGCAAGCGGGTAAAGGTGTTTGAGGTGTTTGTCGAGGGCGCGAAAGAGGGGTTTCAGGTCGCGGTGAATATCATTCCCTATTTGGTCGGGATGTTGTTGGCGATTGGCTTGCTGCGTGCGAGCGGTGCGCTGGAGGCCTTGTTAGAGGGGATTCGTTTTGTCGTGCATGGAGCGGGGTGGGATGATCGCTTCGTGGAAGCGCTGCCCACGGCGTTGGTCAAGCCTTTTTCCGGCAGTGGCGCGCGCGCCATGATGGTAGAAACGATGCGCGTATATGGCGCGGATTCGTTTGCGGGCCGCTTGTCATCTGTGATTCAGGGGAGTACCGAAACTACGTTTTATGTATTGGCGGTTTATTTTGGCTCGGTCGGCGTGACGCAGAGTCGGCATGCGATCTCGTGCGCGCTGTTGGCGGATTTAGCCGGTGTGATCGCAGCTATATTCGTGTGCTATGCGTTTTTCGGGTGAAGGTCTAGTGGAACCACGGATGAAAGACTAAGACTGAATTGCCTTTGAATTTATCCGTGTGTATCCGTGTTCATCCGTGGTTACGAAGCTTTTGAAAATCACACGCCAAGCTCTTCTACCCAAGCCAGTGCCTGCAAATGGGCTTCGTTTACTTTGGCCGGTTCGATGGTAAGCGCAGTGGCAAGTTCGTCGATGCGAGCGATGTCTGCACTTTCGCATGCCTCTGCCAATTCCAGGAAGGGGCCGTAGATGCCTTCGCGCATGAGCAGTGCGTCGGAGATATTTTCCGGCAGGGTAAGCTTTTCCAGCACTTTATCCATCGGCATTTCGAGCATGGCGTCGAGCAGAGAGAAGATGCCCACGATGAAAAGATTGTCGCGTTCGCTGCGATCCACCATGTCTTGTCCCAACAATTCGGTGAGGCGGCCACGGGTGATAGCGGTTTTCATCAGGGCCGGGGGCGTAGCGCCCTCGTTGCTGGTGACGATGAGCAAGGTCAGCCAGCGATAGAGTTGCTGGTAGCCCAAAATAGATAGCGCGTGACGGATGGATTGAATCTCGCACGACAGCCCGAAGCCGACCGAATTGATGTAGCGCAGTAGCTTGAACGAGAGCGCAACATCGCGCTTGAAGCCTTTTTCGATTTCGATGATATCGACGTTATTGCGTACTTTGTTGAGTATTTCCAGCACGATGGCTTGCGCCGGATTGATGACTTTGGCGGTGAGGATTTCCGGATGGGCAAAATAATAGCCTTGGAAAAAATCGAGTTTGCAGTCTTTGCCGCGCTTGAAAGCGGCCAGGGTTTCGACTTTTTCTGCGATGATTTTGAGCGATTGTTGTTTCAGATTGGCCGCGATCAATCCTAGATGCTCAAGTTGCGTTTTGAGCAAATCTATTTTGACGTAGCTGGCCATCTGGATCAGCGCTGCGTTGTCGCTGTTGATTTGCTCGGTATGCAAGGCAAATTGGAAACCGAGCGCTTTTAGTGCGTGCAGACGCTCGAGCAATTCCGGCGTTAGAGAAACTTCCCCTTTTATTTCCAACACGATGCGCTTGGCGGGCAACAGCTCCATAAATTCGCTGGTGAGCATGCTCTCCGTGACATTGAGAAAGGCGAGTTTGTCGCCCATCAACCATTCGGTGCCCATATTGCTCAGGGTATTAATCAAGACTTGTGCCCCGGCGCTGAAATCGTCTTCTATATGGGCGGCATTTTCGAGCGCGTTGGAGCGGAACAGCAATTCATAACCGATAATCTTTTGTTGTGCGTCGAGAATCGGCTGCCGCCCGATGAACACATGATCGCTTGATCCGCCGCCGAAATTCAGATCGAAGGAATTGTTGACTGTTGCTGCGGTTCTCACAAGCCTTCTCCCGCTTGGTTGATTGCGTTGCCTAGCTCGACAGCTAACTTGCGCGCGCGAAAAGCGTGGCGCGCGTTTCTTTTGTGTCGGAGGAGAGCAGCTCTTCCATATCCAACACGAGTACCACCGAGCCTTCGCCGGAAAGGGTGGCACCGGCCACACCGCGCGGTTTAACATCGGTGAGCGGCTTGATGACAACATCATCGCGCCCAATGAAGCCGTCGATGGCGAGCACGAATGAATTCTCGGCCGATTGCATCAGCACACCAAAGGCAGGCGAGGGGCTGTCTGGCCAATCGAGTAAGCTTGCCAGGGTGCGTACCGGTAATACCTCGTCGCGTACCACCAAGGTGGCGCGGCCAGATACTTGCTGAATGTCGTCCGGGTTGATCTGAATAATTTCGCGCACCATCGACAAAGGCACGGCAAAGGGTTGAGTGCCAAGACGCACGATTAACACAGGCAAGATGGCCAGCGTCAGCGGCAGCGTAATCGTAAACACCGAGCCTTGCCCGACCACTGATTTAACGTCGATGCGGCCATTGAGCTTGTTGATATTGGTTTTCACCACGTCCATTCCGACGCCGCGGCCGGACACATCCGAAATTTGATCCTTGGTCGAAAAACCGGGCAGGAAAACCAGATGCAGGCTTTGGCGTTCATCCAGGCTGTTAGCGGTCTCGGCGTCAATCAAGCCTTTTTCCAGGGCTTTGCGCCGCAGCACATCGGCGCGGATACCGCGTCCATCATCGGTGATTTCGATGACGATATGATCGCCCACTTGATTGGCGGAAAGTTTGACGACACTTTTTGCCGGTTTACCGGCGGCGGCCCGCTCCTCTGGGCTATCCACGCCATGATCGACCGCGTTACGCACCAGATGCACCAGCGGATCGTTAAGGTCTTCGATCATGGTCTTGTCGATTTCAGTTTCTTCGCCTTCGAGCACCAGCTCCACATCTTTGCCCAGGCTGCGCGCCAAATCACGCGCTAAGCGCGGATATTTTTGGAACAGTCGCCCAATCGGCTGCATGCGGGTTTTCATGACCGCGTTTTGCAAATCGCTGACCAAGAGATCGAGCTGGCTCACTGCCTCATCCAGCGCTTGCAAGGTAGTGGCATTGGATTTGCCGGCGATGATGTCGGTGCGTAAGCAGGTTAAGCGGTTTTTCGTGAGACCAATTTCACCGGATAAATTGAGTACTTGGTCTAGGCGCGAGGTGTCGATGCGAATGGTGTTTTCTTTGGCGCTCGGCGTGGCGGTCGTGGCGCTTGGCGCGCGTGGCTTGTCGGCCACCTTGGGCACTATTTTTGGCACGTGATGCGGTGTGGTTAAGCTTGCGGCAATGGGGGGGGATTCTTCCGGTTTAGCACCGACTAAGGCGTGATACAGCACACGCCAATCTGGGCTGCCTGCGCTGTTTATTACAGTTGGGGGTGCGGCCGGAGTCGCCGCTTTTGCGGCGGGCGCAGAGGGCGTTTCACCTGCGAGCACGGCATCCAATGCGAGCAGAATTGATTCTTCGGCCGGGTCGGGCATGCGCGCCTGCGCCAGCGCGCCGAACATGTCGCGCACTACGCCGGTGGCGGCCATGATGACATCCATGATCTCCGGCGTTAGCACTAATTGATCGTTGCGTAGTTTGTCGAACAGATTTTCGGTGCGATGGCAGAGCTCGACCAAGGGGGTCGCGTTCAAGAAACCCGCGCCGCCTTTTACGGTGTGAAAGCCCCGAAAAATGGTGTTGAGCAGATTCTTGTCGCTAGGTGTTTTCTCCAGTTCAACCAGTTTGTTGTCAACATCGGACAAGAGATCACCGGCTTCGGTGAGAAAATCTTGCAGGAGGTCTTCCATGCCTTCGAACGCGCTCATGTGCTCTTTCCCCTCGGGCGTTTAAAAGCCCAGGCTTTCTAGTAGATCATCCACTTGTTCTTGGGTGTTGACGACATCGCTGCGGCCTTCTGCATTGACGACCGGGCCATTGAGCAGGCTGTTATCCATCTCCGCTCTTTTTGCTGACGAGGTGCTTTCCAGTAAGACACCGAGTAATTGATTTTCCATTTCAGAAGCCATCTCGATAATCTTTTTGATGACTTGTCCGGTGAGGTCTTGAAAGTCTTGCGCCATCATAATTTCGAGCAATTGGTCATTGGTCGCTTTGGCATGTTGCGATGCGCTGCCGAGGTAGCTGCGGGTGTCGGTGACCAGTTGTTTGAAATCGTCTATCGACAGTTCGTTTTTAAGCAGACGGTCCCACTGGCCTGAGAGCTTGGTAGCACCCGACTCTATTTGGTCTTGTAGGGGCTTGGCGACATCGGTAGCGTTTAACACGCGCTCAGCCGCTTTTTCGGTGAGCGTCGCGATGTAAGCTAAGCGGTCACGCGCGTCGGGGATGGTGTTGTCCACGGCTTTTTCCAGCGATTTGTCCAAGCCCAGATCATGCAAGGTGTTGTGCAGTTTTCGCGTCAAGTGGCCGATCTGCGAATAATACGGCTCATTCATGCCGGTGTTGGGCGCGCTTTCAGTCGCAACGGGTGCAGCAGCGACAGGCGCAGGCGCAGCAGCAACGACCGGTTCGGGCGCAGCCGGTTCTGGTATGTCGGTATTCGCTGCGACAATGCTGTCGAACAGCGCTTCTAAATCATCGGTATCGCCTGCTAGGGTGGCACTCACGTCACGTCTCCTTATTTGCCCACGTTTTGGAAGATTTTATTGAGCTTCTCTTCCAATGTCGCCGCCGTGAACGGCTTGACGATGTAACCATTTGCGCCCGCTTGTGCGGCGGAAACGATGTTTTCTTTTTTGGCTTCGGCTGTGACCATGAGCACCGGCAAGTGTTTTAAATTGGCATCCGCGCGGATTTCCCGGAGCAGGTCGATGCCAGTCATATTGGGCATATTCCAATCACTCACCACAAAGTCGAATGCGCTGCCGCGTAATTTGGATAGCGCGGCGATGCCATCCTCGGCTTCATCGACATTCTGAAAGCCGAGTTCCTTTAAGAGATTGCGCACGATCCGTCGCATGGTGGAAAAATCGTCCACCACTAAAAATTTCATATTGGTATCAGCCATGTCCTGCTCCAATTTCGCGTGTTATCAACGAGGTTCTCATTTTGTGTTAATCAAAAAACTGACGTAGCGTTTCCGCAAGTACGAGCGGATCAAATTTACCTACATACGTATCTACGCCGACGCTTTGGCCCATGGCGCGGTTGGCCTCCGATGAAAGCGAGGAATGCATCACGACCGGGATGCCATTGAAACGCTGATCCGCTTTGATGTTTTTGGCGAGCACATACCCATCCATCTCCGGCATTTCTGCGTCGGTCAGGATGACGCTGATCTGGTTTTTGAGCGATGAGCCATCATGCTGAGAACGCGTGGCCATGGTTTGCAGTTTTTCCCAGGCTTCTAGGCCGTTGGTTGCTTGTTGGTATTTCACGCCCATGCCTTCCAGAAGCTTGGAGATTTCTTTGCGCGCTACGACCGAGTCGTCGGCGAAGAACACCAAGTGCTCGCGTGTGGATTGCACTTTGTCCAAGGTGGGAATTTCTTCCACGCCGATGGCGCGCGCGAGTATTTGCTCTACATCTAAGATGGATACCAGCTTACCGTCGGGCAGCTCGGTGATCGCTGTGATGAGCGCATCGTTACCCATGAGCATGGACTGCGGCGGTTTTACCTTGTCCCAATCGACACGAATGATGCGGTCCACGTCATGCACTAAAAATCCCTGGGTGTGACGCGAAAATTCAGTCACGATCATGGTGCGGCCGGTATCGCTGGGCGCGCCCTCCAAGTTGGTGAATTTGGCAAGCGAGATGACGGGGATGATGTTGCCGCGCAGGGAAATCACGCCTTCTACACCTGTCGGCGTATTCGGCGTCTTGGTAATCATCGGCGTTTGCGAGACTTCGCGTACTTTGAATACGTTGATGCCAAACACTTCGCCCGTGCCGAGGGAGAACAAAAGGATTTCCATTTTGTTCGAGCCCGCGAGCTTGGTGCGCGCGTCAATCGAATCGAGCAGGGCTTGTTGTGAATCCATTTTCTTTTATCCTAATCCTGTTCGTTATGCTGCTGCTTCTGCGGCGCTGGCTTCGAGAATGCGGTTGAGCGTTTCAGATAAGCGTTTAGGCTCAAATTTGGAAACATATTCATCTACGCCTACCGAGCGTCCGAGTTGCTGATTCGACATGCCGGAGAGAGAGGAATGCATGATGACTGGGATGCCCGCAAAGCGCGGATCGCCTTTTACATTTTTGGTCAGAATGTAACCATCCATCTCCGGCATCTCGACATCCGTCAAAATTAATTGAATCAGGCTGGAAAGCTTGACCCCAGTTTCGTCTGCTTGGGTGGCGAATTTTTTTAATGCTTCCCAAGCATTACGTCCATTGGTGGCACTATGATAATTGACGTGCATCGCTTGCAAGGTGCGCTCGATTTGCTTGCGTGCAATGGGCGAATCGTCGCAGAAAAATATCGTGCGGTTTTCCTGTTTGACGGGTTTGACTTGGCTGAAGATAGAGTCGTCGTCTGATCCGCCGGTGGTTTCGGCTAAGATTTTTTCCACATCCATTAACATCACTAAGCGGCCATCGGGTAGTTCGGTGACTGCGGTGACCAAGCCGCCTAAGTGCGAGGAAAACATTTCCGGCGGCACACGCACCG
>JAYVBU010000362.1:0-2120 GCA_043750335.1 Betaproteobacteria bacterium
CGCCCAAGGTCACTGGCGCGGGGGGTGCGAGTTTTTCTTTTGACATGATTCCTCCTGATTAAAACCTATTTGTAACCACGGATACACACGGATAAACACAGATAAAACCAGATACTTTCTTGCACTTCATCTGTGTTTATCTGTGTTCATCCGTGGCTAAGTCTTTTCTCTAAACGCTACATACAAGCCATCAAACACGGCGGTTGCCGCTGCGAGTAGCGCATCATCATTTTTCGCCGACTCGCGCAATCCCTTCAGCACCGCTTCCAGCCCCGCTGCTTCTGGTACTGGCACGCCACCCGCATCGAGAAAATGCACAATGCCGCCGATGCGCGACAGCGCTGCATCTTCATCCAAGCCGAAGCTCACCAACAGCACTTCAAACGTCACGCGGTTACCAATATGCGTGAACGCCGCGCCATCATAGTCAAAGCCCAATGTTTTTTTTGGGCAATCTCCCGACTTGACCAGCCACTTGAATTTCGCTTTTTCATCAATGAAGCACGCGATCAACCAAGCGCTTGCCATGCGATCCACCCACATGTTTTTGCGTGTGGCCCAGGTACGGCCTTGATAATCTGCCCGATTCAGGCGATTCACTTTGCCGGGCGCTGCATGCGGCTCGCCAGGATTTAATTTTGCAGCGAGCTGTTGCGCCAACTCTTCCAGCAGTGCCTTCACCTGATCCCGCGCCGCGCCCGGAAAATAATCTATTGCGGCCAGCGCGCTAAACGTTTTTTGCAGCTGCGTACATGCACGCGCTACCGTCACTACCGGGCCGCGCTTTAATTTCCCGCGTAGCGCGTCGATTTCGTCTTTCAACGCTGCGTAGTCGTCTGCACGGTCGAACAGGGCGCGGAACACTGCCTCTTGCGCCGCATCTTGCGCGTCCAAAGACAACACATGCGCCTGCCCGCCCGCAGCGATCACCTCTGACGCTTGGCGCTCGAACGCCGCGCGCGCGCCTTCGAATGCGGGCAGCAAATAACTCCCATCGCGCAATACGCCACAACCCAACGCCTTTAAGGCACGCCACACGCGCATGCGCGCTGTGGTATGCCGGGTCGGCAGGCTGACAATCAATACGTGCCAACTCACCATAGTCTTAACGAGCTATTGAATACTCTACACATTAGTTATAACCTCTACAAACATTCTAATGTGTAGGAGACGCTCAATGCAAGCCCATAAAATGCAAAAAGCATTTCACATCGCACTCATCACTTGCCTGGCCTTAGCCAGCCAGATAGTGCGCGCTGGCGATCTGGTCTTAAAACCGATTCAAGTCGCACCGAATATCTATGCCGTGATCGGCGATCTGGGACCGCAAAGCCCCGAAAACGATGGGCTGAACAATAATCTCGGCTTCATCGTCGGTGAGGATGGCGTGCTGGTCATCAACGCCGGCCCCACCGCCCGCGTCGCCCGCGCCCTACACCAAGCCGTCGGCAAAGTGACGCAACAGCCAATCAAATGGGTGGTGAACGTCAATTCGCAAAGCCACTATTGGCTAGGCAACGATTACTTCAAACAAAAAGGCATCCCCATCCTGGCGCACACCGAAGCAGCGCGCCTGATGCGCGAGCTGGGCGCGGGGCAATTGCAATCCGCCCAAGCGCTGCTCAAGGACAAAGCCGAGGGAACCGCACTCGCCCTGCCCAGCGACACGATTACGGCCAAGCATGAGCTGCGCGTGGGCAAAACCAAAGTGCAATTGCTGCATTTTGGCGCGGCGCATACGGCGGGCGATCTTGTCGTGTGGCTACCCGAGCAAAAGGTCTTATTTACAGGCGATATCGTGTTCACGCAACGTATCCTCGGCGTGATCCCGGTCGGCAATAGCGGCGGCTGGGTCAAAGCTTTTGACCAAGCCATGGCGCTCAAGCCACGCGTCATCGTGCCCGGGCATGGCAAGCCGACAGATATGAAGACCGCTACCAAAGATACGCGAGATTATTTGGCTTACTTACGCAGCGGCGCGCAAACTACACTCACCCAAGGCGGCTCGCTACAAGACGCAGTGGAGAAAGTCGATCAATCAAAATTCAAATATTTATTGAATTTTGATCTATTGGCTCGGCGCAATATGAGTCAAGTATTTACCGAAATGGAGCAGGAAT